>CAWUJF010000567.1:0-2765 GCA_963922405.1 uncultured Hyphomicrobiales bacterium
ATCCACAAAAGCTCAAGTAAGCAGGCTGGATATTAACTCAGGAAGGGGACTCACCATGGACGCGCAGAAAATTCCGGCAACGGTCATTACAGGTTTCTTGGGCGCGGGCAAAACGACGCTTATCCGCCATATGCTGCAAACGGCAAATGGCAAGCGTATCGCCTTGATTATCAATGAGTTTGGTGATCTGGGCGTCGATGGTGATGTGTTGAAAGGCTGTGGGGATGAAACCTGCACCGAAGATGATATCGTAGAGCTCAATAATGGTTGTATCTGCTGTACGGTGGCCGATGATTTTGTGCCCACGATTGAAAAACTTCTGGAGCGCGAGGACCGTCCTGATCATATCGTTATAGAGACATCCGGGCTTGCCTTGCCGCAACCGCTTGTTAATGCGTTCAACTGGCCGGAAATCCGCGAACAGGTAACAGTGGATGGTGTGGTAACCGTTGTAGACAGCCGAGCTGTTGCCGATGGGCGTTTTGCTGATGATATTGATCGCGTCAACGCGCAGCGTGAAGAAGACGAGGCGCTTGATCATGAAAGCCCGCTGGAGGAGCTGTTTGAAGATCAGCTTACCTGCGCAGACATGATCGTATTCAACAAGGCAGATCTGGTTGAGGGCGATGTTCTTGAAAAAGTGCAACTCGATGTGGGTAACAAAATTCCAAGATCTGTGAAACTGATCAAGTCCTCCCACGGATCGCTGCCAGCGGAAGTTTTGCTGGGCCTTGATAGCGCGTCTGAAACCGATGTGCACAACCGCAAGTCTCATCATGAGCTGGAGCATGAAGCCTTTCACGCTGAACATGGAGACGATGCTGAACATGATCATCACCATGCCCACGACCATGATGAATTTGAAACCTTCGTGGTTTCCGGCGAATCCATAGAGGATCGAGATGCGCTCATATCCGGCCTGAAATCATTCATTGAGGTTCATGATATTCTACGCCTGAAGGGAATTGTGGCAGTGTCAGGCATACCCATGCGCCTTGTGGTGCAGGCTGTGGGGAACCGGGTGGATCATTACTTCGACCGTGAATGGACAGAGGCGGAAGCGCCAAATTCGCGGTTGGTGGTCATTGGCCTGGAAGGTATGAAGCAGGACGAAATATCTTCTTCCATTAAAGCGCTCATAGGCTAGTAGATGCATCTGCTCCTGGCCCAGAAAGGTGCGATAAACGAAAGTGACGAGGCAATTGATCTGGGGCAGTCTCCGGCAGAAGTCCTTTTTCTTTCAGCAGCTGATACGGAACTTGCTTCTCTGGCTGACGCTCATGCCGGGCTTGGTGATGAAGCGCCCGGATTGCGGGTTGCCAACCTCATGCAGCTTTCACACCCCATGTCTGTGGATGTATATGCGGAGAACACTGCCAAATACGCAAAGCTGATCGTCGTACGTGTGCTGGGTGGTGTGAGTTATTTCCAATACGGTCTGGAAAAACTTCTGGAAGCCGCGCAAAGCAATGGCATTTCACTCGTCGTTTTGCCCGGCGATGACAAGCCTGACCCGGGGCTAGCGCCGTTCAACACGGTTGATGGTGAATTTGCTGAACAATGCTGGGCTTATCTGAAGGAGGGCGGGCCACAAAACATGGCGAGCCTTCTCAACCTGGCCAACCATCATCTGGGAAGAGGTCCAAAGCCGGTTGATGCAGTTCCGCTCATGAAGGCCGGTATCTGGTATCCAGGTGAGGGTGTCTGCGATATTGAAACGATACGGGCGCACTGGTCGGCTGAAAATCCGGTCGTTGCAATCTCATTTTACCGGGCATTGGTTCAATCGGGAGGTTTGCCGCCCATAGAAGCTTTGGTGAACGAACTTAGAGCCAAAGGCCTTAATCCGCTGCCGGTTTTTATCTCCAGCCTGAAAGATCCCGTCACTGTTGAAATCCTGCGAAGTGTATTTGGTGACGCAAAGCCGGAAATCGTACTCAATGCGACGGGCTTTGCTGTTTCCTCTCCAACGGGTGACCATGTGCCGACGGTTCTTGAAGAGGGCGGTGCGACCGTCCTTCAGATTGTTTTGGCAGGCGGTTCAAAGGAAGCCTGGGAGGGATCCCCGCAAGGCCTCTCTGCGCGCGATCTGGCAATGATTGTAGCTTTGCCCGAGGTAGATGGCAGGGGCTTTACCCGAGCTGTTGCGTTCAAGAATGCGGACCAGTTCAACCAGGATGTGGAAGCCAATATTGTGGTTCACGAGGCTGAGCCCTCGCGTGTGGCTTATGTGGCTGAGATGGCTTCCCGGTGGGTGCGATTGCGTGGCAAACAAACGGGCGAAAAACGGGTTGCACTGGTGCTTGCAAACTATCCAAACCGCGATGGCAGGCTTGGTAACGGGGTGGGGCTTGATACGCCGGCAGGCACGATCAACGTGATGAATGCTCTGAAAGAGGCAGGCTTTTATGCCGGAGAATATCCTGACAATGGTGACGCACTTATTGAACACTTGCAGGAAGGGCCAACCAATGCTGCAACAGATGGGCGGGTGATCAGAGAAGCGATTTCCTTGAGTCAATACATGGAGTTGTTCAGCGAACTTCCGAAACCGATTCAGGCTGAAATTCTGGAGCGTTGGGGAGAGCCAGAGGCAGATCCGTTCTTTGTGGAAGCGCAGAATTCCATCGCATTATCCCTTTCTGTGTTCGGAAATCTTGTGGTGGGTATCCAACCTGCGCGTGGTTACAACATCGATCCCACAGACACTTATCATTCGCCGGATCTCGTGCCGCCGCATGGTTATCTGGCGTTTTACTTCTGGC
>CAWUJF010000568.1:0-2761 GCA_963922405.1 uncultured Hyphomicrobiales bacterium
TTGATGAAACGCTCATCTTGAACGGGGCTACGGCCAGGATAACCCTTGTGAGTTTTGCGCTCATACTCAGGCCTTTGATCACCAGCACAATTGATCCGGTATTCTATGAAAGCCAGTCGAAGCGGCCCGGATTCGTAACCCAGTGGTTCATGCTCCTGGTGGTTTTAAACCTGCTTGGGGCATTCAAGGCTCTAGGCACTCTTATGGCGGTAGGGCTCATGATCTTGCCGGCGACAGCGGCCCGGTACTGGGTGTCGACGATCACCGGATATTTGCTGCTTACCTTCGCTTTTGCGCTCGTTAGCTGCTGGACCGGTTTGATCGTTTCCTACTATATGCCCGAAGTGCCATCGGGGCCTGCAATTGTTCTGGTGGCAGGGGTGATTTTCTTCATCAGCCTCATTCTCGCACCGCAAGGCTTTCACGCCACGGCGCGGCTTAATCCAAGGCGTCGAACCGTCTCTTCGAGCGCCCAATCCAATTCAAATCAAGGAGAAGAAACCTATGAGAAGACTACTTAGTGTTTTGGTGGTGGCTGGCCTTGCCATTGCCGCAATGCCTGCGCTGGCTCATGACAAGATCAAGGTCGTTGCCAGTTTTTCTATTCTGGGTGACATGGTTACAAAGGTGACCGGGGATCTTGCAGAAGTGACAACAATTGTGGGACCAGACGCTGATGCTCATGTTTACACTCCCAATACGGCTGACGCGAGGGCAGTTGCTGATGCGGAGATCATCTTTGTGAACGGTTTGGGTTTTGAAACCTGGTCTCAGACACTGATTGAGAACTCCGGAACAAAGGCCAAAGTGTTCGTTGCAACCGATGGTGTGAAACAGGTCAAAGTGGACGGAGAAGTTGATCCACATGCATGGAACAACATTCCCAATGGCATTGTTTATGTGGCCAATATTGCGAAACATATGGCTGAACTGGACCCAGATCACGCGGCGACCTACAAAGCAAATGCTGAAGCCTATACCAAGCGTTTGAAGGCATTGCATGAGCGGGCTGTGAGCGAACTTGCCAAGCTGTCTGATAATCAGAAAACTGTTGTCACAGCACATGATGCTTTTGGTTATCTGGAAAGTGCTTATGGTCTCACCTTCCTTGCACCAGTGGGGATCGACACAGAAGCTGAACCTTCTGCAAAGGAGTTAGCTGCACTTATCGATAACCTGAAAGAAGTGGGTGCAGGTGCACTCTTCGTGGAAAACATCACAAGTCCTGCACTGATCGAGCAGATTTCACGCGAGACCGGCATCAAGATTGGTGGCAAGCTGTATTCAGATGCGCTTTCGGAGCGTGGCGGTCCGGCAACCAGCTATGAAAAGATGTTTGAGCACAATCTCGGGACACTGATTGAGGCTCTAAGTCAACAGTCCTGATCGGGATAGGAACTGACGAAGTTTCTTGAGTATCTAACAGTAGAAAAGTCTTCTCAAAGAATAGGAAACCGGGGCATGATCATATCAGCCCCGGTTTTATCTTTTAGACAACCAGAGGGTTATTGCCTCTTTCCCAGGCGAGGGGACGTACAGGTTCATCAAGCGGGGTTTCGGCCACATGATTGATGTAATTTGACATTGTTTTCTGGGCCAAACCCAGGATCACATCCAGAACAGCTCTATGATCGTATCCAGCAGCAAAAAACTCCTGCATCTGTTCTTCAGTCACGTTGCCGCGGCTGCGAACCACTCTTAGCGTGAACGTACGTAGAGCCTCGAGTTTATCAGATGGCAGTGGTGTCTCATTGCGCAGGGCCTCGGTGATTTCGTCTGCCACCTTCATGCGTTTTGCGATGCCAGTATGGGCTGGAACGCAGTAGTGACATTCATGCTCCACATTGATCGTTTGCCAAACAACAGTCATTTCATCAGCATCGAATGCGGTCTCTGTGAACAGTTTATGCAGCAGCTGATAGCCTTCCAGTGTTTGTGGGCTTTCAGCCATTACCCTGTGCAGTCCAGGCAGACGGCCAAACGCTTTCTGACTGTTTTCGAGTAGCGGCTTGGAGCCTTCTGGGGCTGATTCAATGTCATGGGAGGGGAATTGTGTCATTGTATGTCCTTTGGGGTTTTAGAAAACAGAAGCTAATTGGCATACAAATGGTTGGTGCACCAGTTATTGGTGTTCACATTGTTGTTATGCGGTGGAATTTCCTACGCTTCTTTTGACTTCATCCACTGGGCGATGGTGGATTTAATGTCATTCATCTCATGGATGATGCGGTCAGAATTCTGGCTGTCCAAACCGGTAGCCTGACCAAGACCCTGTGGCACGGAAAGTGCTTTTTCATAGTAAGCCTTTCCCTTGTCCGTCAGATAAACACGCACACGGCGTTCGTCCTGGTCGCAGCGGATACGGGTCACTAGTTCAAGTTTTTCAAGGCGTTGGATGAGGGGAGTGGCGGTGCCCGCATCAATTTCGAGTGCTTTTGCGATTTCGCTTACCAGGATGCCATCGCCTTCCCAAAGCATCAGCAGTGCAAGATATTGAGGATATGTGACATCCAACTCGTCCAGCAAGACACCATAGGCTTTGGTGATTGCCCGGGAAGCGGAGTACAGAGCGAAACAAAGCTGGTCGTTAATTCGAAGCTTGTCTGACTTGTCTGTTTTTGTGGACTGCATGAACTTATCCATTGGTTGCGGTATGTATGTCTAGATAGAGACGGATACGGTTTTAGCCAGTAAATATTTGGTGTGCCAAAAACTTCTGCACAAGGCAAATGTTACACGATCATATTTATTTTGATTATCT
>CAWUJF010000569.1:0-2755 GCA_963922405.1 uncultured Hyphomicrobiales bacterium
ATCTTGATCACATCTGCCCCCTGATCCGCCAGCAACATGCCACCCAGCGGCCCTGAGATCATCATACTCAGATCAAGGATTCGGACTCCGTCCAGAGGTCCAGCCATATTTCACCTTCCAATGATAACTGTTTCTGGCCCGAGAATGCGGCAGACTAATCCTTTGGTCAACGCTCTAATGAATAGTGGCCTGTCACAAAAATTTCACATAAGTTCTCTAACGGCTGAATTCACTCTACATCTTCCGGAGATTACTCCCACATGAACCCCTACTCTCTACCGCAAAGACTGGGCGCTGAGCTCGTAGGAACAGGCTTCCTTCTGGCTACCGTCGTTGGGTCTGGCATTATGGCTGAAAACCTCGCAGGCGGTAACGTCGCAATAGCACTCCTGGGCAACACTATTCCTACCGGTGCCATACTATTTGTATTGATAACAATGTTTGGACCTGTATCTGGCGCACATTTCAATCCAGCTGTTTCTTTGGTTTTCTTTCTCAAAAAGGAACTGGAACAAAAGGAAGGGATTGCCTATGTGGTTGCACAAATTATCGGCGGTCTGTTGGGTGTTTGGGCAGCGCACATGATGTTTGGGTTGGACCTGTTTCAGGCATCACAAAAGGTGAGAACTGGCGGATCCCAATGGTTGGCTGAGGTTGTGGCAACGTTTGGCTTGATAGTGACAATTCTTGGCACATTGAAATTCCGGGACCAGGCCGTGCCGTTAGCAGTAGGCCTTTATATTACAGCGGCTTACTGGTTTACCGCATCCACTTCATTTGCGAATCCGGCTGTGACAATAGCAAGATCATTTTCTGACACATTTGCCGGCATCGCCCCATCAAACATGCCAGCGTTTGTTATCGCGCAGCTAATTGGCGCCAGCCTTGCGCTATGGTATTGCACCTGGCAGTTCAAGAGCAAATAGAACGGAGTTTTGCTGTGACCATTGTTATCCATCACAACGAAGGATGTGGGACTTCCAGGAATACTCTGGAAATCATCCGCAATTCAGGGATCGACCCAGTGGTAATCAATTATCTGGAAGAAGGTTGGACTAAACCACAGCTTCTCGCACTGTTTGCTGCGGCAGATCTCACTCCGCGCGATGCTATGCGCGTACAAAGGTCACCAGCAGAAGAATTGGGCCTGCTGGAAGATGGCGTAACAGATGAACAAATCCTGGATGCAATGCTGCAACACCCGGTGCTTGTAAACCGGCCTATAGTATGCTCTCCCAAAGGCGTTCGCCTTTGTAGACCGGCAGAAACAGTCAATGAATTGCTTTAGGGTTCTGATCAGAACTTTCTGAAAAACCTGGTTCGATCGAACATCACTTCGAGCTCTTCCATACGTTTGCGGGTCGTGCCCCAGATCCGTTCCTGCACATCAGCGATAATCATTTCATTGAGCAACATGCCAGTCACAAGAGAATCCCAGGCAGAAGGCACAACAATCCTGTTGCTAAAAGAAATGTCGGCAATGGAAGCCACCGGCGATTGCCACTGATCCGTAAACAGAATGATTTCCGCTTCCTTTTCCCGCGCAATCTCTGCAAGCCTGAGCGTACTGTTCTCATAACGCCTGATGTCAAAAATGATGACCACGTCACCTTTCTTCACATCGAGAAGATAATGAGGCCATGCATTAGAGTTGGAATTGATGTGGGTCACCAACTTCCGGATGACTTGCATATGCAGAAAGAAGTGATCAGCAAGAGTTCGTGTTATCCGCCCTCCTACCACAAACACCTGCCGTCCCTGATCGCTCAACAATTCGCAGGCGCGGTCGAATTTTTCCACATCGATTTCACCAAGCGTTTGACGGATGTTACCGATCACCGCTTCCGTAAAGCGGTTCATCACATGTGCGTCTGGTGCGTTACCTGCCCACACATCACGTTTGATGATAGGTCCGGAGATTTTTTCGTCCAACTCCTTGCGCAACTCCGCCTGAAAGTCCGGGAAACCTGAAAATCCCAGCTTCTGAACAAGCCTGGCAACAGTGGGTGTGGAAACATTTGCTTGTTCCGCAATTGAGGTGATGGAGCCTAGGCCGGATACGGGATAGTTTTTCAAAATCACATCCGCAAGCTGCTTCTCAGAACGCGTTAAATCGTCATTCCTGCCGCGCAACAACTCTGCAATTGTACCCTTGGTCACAACTTTCCTCCTGTCTCTTAATACCTTGACAGGCCGGTTATTTGCAACCGTGAAAGAAAAGATATTGACAAACCAACTCATCCTGAAGAAAAATATACAATGAGGGAGAAAGGCCCACAGGATATGGAAAATCCGGGACACTCAGAACAAGATTTTTCCGTTGTCACCCTGATGAATGGTGATGGCAAATTTCCAGCGCTAGTTGTATGTGAGCATGCCTCCAACCACATCCCCGAATGCTATAACCAGTTGGGTATTTCGGATGAGATGGCGCAAAGCCATGCCGCTTGGGACCCTGGTGCTTTGGAGATTGCAGAGCACCTGTCACAATCCTTCGATGCGCCCCTGGTAAAAGGCGAGGTATCAAGACTTTTATATGACTGTAATCGCCCCCCCGAAGCCGAAAGTGCCATGGTTGAAAAGAGTGAGTATGACGAAATTCCTGGCAATAAAAACCTATCTGAAGCAGATCGGGAGAGACGGGTTTCCAGAATTTATGAACCTTTCCGAAAATGTATGGAACAGGCAGTTTCTGGTATGGATGCATTGATTACAATCCACAGTTTCACTCCCGTTTACTTTGGAAAACATCGCC
>CAWUJF010000570.1:0-2750 GCA_963922405.1 uncultured Hyphomicrobiales bacterium
ACGATGGATGAGTAGCGAATGTGAGTACTTGGAACGCAAGTTAAGCGTTGATGGTACCGGGTTGAACCTCTCGGCGCTCCGCCGCACAGGTGAAAAACCTCCCATACTGTTTCTCCATGGCTTTGGGTCCACCAAGGAAGATTATGCCGATATTCAACGCCACCCGGTCTTTGATCAGCATGGTGTTCTCGCCTACGATGCGCCTGGTTGCGGGATGACCATCTGTGAAGATTTAGGTCGTATTGATATCCCGTTCCTCGTCAATACGGCCCTTGCCATGCTTGAAGCTGAAGGGATCGAACGGTTCCATCTTGTGGGGCACTCTATGGGTGGGCTCACCGCTCTGATGCTTGCCAGTAAGCATCCTGACCGCGTGCTGAGCTTCTGCAACATAGAGGGCAACATTGCGCCTGAAGACTGTTTCCTAAGTCGCCAGATCCATGACTATCCGGCTGAAAATCCTCAGGCGTTTATGGATGATTTCATTGATCGCGCCCGCAAGGCGCCAGCCTGGTCGAGCCCGCTTTTTGCTGCCAGCCTGGCATATAAAGTGCGTCAGGAAGCGGTTCACGGGATTTTCACATCCATGGTGGATTTGTCCGAAAATACGGGCCTGATGGAGCGTTTCCTCAAACTGCCCTGCCCTAAGATGTTCATGTATGGCGATCAGAACTCGACCCTGAGTTACTTGTCGGATATAGCCTCAAAGGGAGTAGAACTTGCTGAAATTCCGCAGTGCGGTCATTTCCCCATGTATTCAAACCCGCCTGAGATGTGGCGGCGTATGGGTGAGTTCATAACGCGTTAAATAGAAATGGATCCAAGAGGTCATTGAAAATGTTCAATGGAATTATTCCCCTGTCGAGCGACACAGAGAGCCAACCCACTGACGAGATGCGTGAAGCCATTGCCTCTGCCGTTGTGGGGGATGAGCAGCAGGGTAATGACCCCACGGTAAATCTTTTGCAGGAGCGGGTTGCAGATTTGCTGGGGAAAGAAGCAGCCTTGTGGCTTCCCGGCGGGACCATGTGCAACTTCATAGCAACGAAGGTTCATACCCAGCCGGCGGATGCAATCATAGCGGAATCCATGGCGCATATCATTCGGGCAGAAAGTGGCGGCGTGGCGATCAGTTCCGGGATACTTATTGAGCCGATAAAGACAGAACGTGGCATCTTCTCCGCTGACCAACTGCGGGAAGCAATCGATCGTATAACCACTGTCCCGGTACCGTATGGACAACCCTGCGGCATGATAGCAATTGAGCAGACCCACAACCTGAGTGGTGGATCGGTATGGTCTCTAGAGGAACTGAAAGCGGTGCATGACGTGGCAACGGAGCTTGAAATTCCGCTGCATATGGATGGTGCCCGTCTTCTAAATGCCTGCATCGCACATGGTGTTTCTGCCGCATCGATCGGTGCGCTGGTTGACACTGTCTGGATCGATTTCACAAAGGGGCTCGGGGCTCCGATCGGCGCTGTGCTTGCCGGTTCAAAGGAGTTTATCGCCAAGGCCCGTCGGATGAAGCATGTGTTTGGTGGCGCGATGCGCCAAGCCGGCATTGCAGCGGCAGGTTGTATATATGCCCTTGATAATCATGTTGACCGTCTGGCTGATGATCATGAAAACGCGAGGGCGCTTGCACAGGGACTGTCAAACATTGATGGGATCCGTGTGCTTAACCCTCAGCCGGAAAGCAATATGGTTTTCTTTAATGTTCATGGAATGGGGCATGACAATAAATCTTTTGTTGAGGCCCTTAAAAAGCAAAACATCAAGATTGGCGGTGTGGGCAGTTCAATCCGCGCGGTCACGCATCTGGATGTCACTGCCGAGGATATTCAGCAAACCATCGAAACGATCCGTACTCTGAGATAATCAATTTTGGGTTGGCAATACCATGATTGTCAGGCCAGTTAGTGGTGCTCTTTATAAAAATGGTATGCTGAACAACCGACAATGCCTCCTGTCATAAACAAGAGTAATGAATTTGAAGAAATGCCGAGGAAAATGCTTAGGATTACAAATATCAAAATACCTACAATCGATGCCGCAAGATAATCAAACTGCCCCAGAATGGATTCTCCAGTGAACGTTTGAACCATGCTTGCGGCAACCACTAGGGCTACCACCACAGATATAATGAAAAACACGGATCCACTCCTTTTGATATTCGCACGCAATTCTCGAATTCAAATAAAAAAGATCTTTTTGATAGTGTAGGACGAGTAAATTCACATTAAGTGAAACTTGCTAATAAACAGTAATTCAGTTGCGTAAAATATTGTATCAAAACCATCTTTAGTCAGTGACAGTTTCGAGCTCTTGGCGACGAGAGCATATATATGCCAAGCAAGAATTGGACAAATAAGCTATTCTAGGGTTGGTATCGAATTTCCATTTTGTGACGAAATGATTCTTGGTTTTTATTTTGACGGGTAAACATTGTGGTTATTAAGACTAGGCATGTTATATGTGCGCTTGGTTCCTGGTCATCTTTCCAGGAATTAGAGGAGCTTGTTTCCAATTATGATCATGGATTTGAAATTGACGTCAAACATTCAAAATTACATTCTGACGATCGAATGGAAATTGCGTTTAGAGCATCTGCTGCCCATTCCCTAAATGTTCTCAGCGATGAAGACAAATCTGCAATATTGAACCACTCATCAGTTGTTTATATCCTGTCGCCTCCAATGTCGGCTCAATCTTCTTTTGAAATATCCAGTCAGGCCCTTCATTTGGTT
>CAWUJF010000571.1:0-2749 GCA_963922405.1 uncultured Hyphomicrobiales bacterium
ATCCAATTTCGGCAAATGGGAAGAAGAAGGTCGCAGAACCGCGGATGAACGTGCAACGGGGATTTGGCAGAACATTATTCAGAATCATGAACCTCCCAAGCGGGAAGCGGCCTTGATTGAAGAACTCAATGCCTTTGTTGCTGTCAGAACTGAACAAGGTGGCGCGCACCCGGTCGGATAAAGATAATAAAAAAGCCGGGAGGCCCCGGCTTCGAAACATATAAACTCTGAAATTATTATTTGGCTGGGGCTACTACCATCATCATTTGACGACCTTCCAGCTTGGGTTCAGCTTCAACCTTTGTGATGTCAGCCAATTCTTCCCTTACGCGATCTAATAATTGCATGCCAAGCTCCTGGTGGGCCATTTCCCGACCGCGGAAGCGCAATGTGACTTTTACTTTGTCACCTTCTCCAAGGAATTTGTTTATTGCACGCATCTTCACCTCATAATCATGAGTGTCGATGTTCGGACGCATCTTGATTTCCTTGACGGTCTGCGTCTTCTGCTTCTTGCGAGCTTCTGCTGCTTTCTTTTGTGCTTGGAACTTGTATTTGCCAAAATCCAGGATCTTGCAAATCGGTGGATTATTGTTCGGGGAAATCTCTACGAGATCAAGGCCCTGCTCGACCGCCAGACTCCTGGCTTTTTCTATGTCCACTGTGCCGTGGTTTGTTCCTTCGGCATCAATCAGTTGAACTTCTTCGGCTGTAATTTCACTGTTGGATCGAGGTCCGCCCTTTTGAGGTGCTTGTGCCCTATGTGGTCTGCGAATTGTCGTACACTCCTATATTGTTTCTGTTACCACGGTTGGTATCATCAAACCGTGTAGAGGCTTACATAACATGAATCAATGCAAAAATCATGAATAATTCTTTCATTTGGATAAATGCATCTCTAAACAGGAAATCATCATGTTGAATCTGGTGGAAATTGCCAATGGATATTGAAAAACCTGAGTTATTTAGTGTAGGAGCAGGAGCTCAAAGCAGAGATATTGCAGTCAGGAAAACAGAGGGTAAAGCACCTGGGCTTGTTTGGCTTGGCGGATACCGATCAGACATGCTTGGCACCAAAGCGGAGGCACTGGATCAATGGGCAATTGAACATGGATATGCCAGCTGCCGACACGATTATTCAGGTCACGGCGAATCCGGTGGGGAATTTATCGAAGGGACTATTTCTCGCTGGCTTGAGGAAAGTCTCGCTGTTTTTGACCAGTTTTGTTCTGATGGAAATCATGTCCTCGTTGGCTCCTCTATGGGCGGATGGGTCGCTCTCAGGATGGTTCAGGAATTGTATAAACGGGGACAGAGCAATCGAGTAAAGGCGTTATTGCTTTTAGCACCAGCACCTGATTTCACCCATGAATTGATGAAGCCGGAACTTACAGACGGGCAAATCGAAGAATTAGAAACCAAAGGTTACATGGAAGTTTCGTCAGAGTATTCGGATGATCCAAATATCTTTACCAAGGCATTGTTCGATGATGGTGAGAAAAACCGCGTCATGACTGGTCTGATTGAAACAGGCTGTCCGGTACACATCCTGCAGGGCATGCAAGATCCCGATGTTCCCTACGAACATGCGATGAAACTGGTGAATTTCCTGCCAAATGAAAATGTTTCCATGACACTCGTTAAGGACGGTGATCATCGATTGTCCCGTGATCAGGATATCGAATTGCTTATTAGGACAGTCGCAACGCTTGTTGGTGGGTAAATCTGCATGCGAAAAGGTATGCAGGGACCATTGGCAAGAAGTCAAAATTCACCGCCACCGGAGTTCATTTATCAGCCCCCGAAAAACACCGGTTTGGGCATCGTCTTTCATGATGATGATATACTGGTTTTAAACAAACCCAGTGGTTTACTAAGCGTTCCCGGGAAAAGCTCAGAACATCGTGACAGCATGGAAACCCGGGCGTTAGCCGAGTTTCCTGATGCGAGAGTCGTTCACCGACTGGATCGAGGCACATCCGGTGTGATGGTTTTTGCCCTAAACGCCAAAGCCCACCGGCATTTGGGACTTCAATTTGAAAAGCGTCAAACGGAAAAAGAGTATATTGCTTTGGTGCAGGGAACCATCAAGGAAAGCCATGGCATCATTAGCCAGCCGCTACGGACGGATTGGTATAACAGGCCGAAACAAATGGTAGATTTCGTGCTTGGGCGAGAAGCTGTTACACACTGGCAAATCCTTGATCGAAAAGATGAATTTACTCGAATACTGCTTCAACCGAAGACCGGTCGCTCCCATCAGTTACGGGTACACATGCAGGAAATGGGGCATCCCATTCTTGGAGACCAATTCTATTCCAACGAGAAAGAAGCAGCTCGATATGACAGGCTGATGCTGCATGCCCAAACGCTCACGTTTTGCCACCCCAAAACCGGTGAGCAGGAAACGTTCACAGTCCCCTGCCCGTTTTAGTACTCAAGCTGCCAGCTCAGCCAAGATCCGAGCCCAGGAACGGGTTCCTTTATGGAAGCTGGTCAATTCGTATTTCTCATTCGGAGAATGGATTCGGTCATCATCCAAAGCAAATCCTACCAGAATTGATTTCATTCCGAGGATTTCGGAAAAATCACCCACAACAGGAATTGAACCACCCATAGCAACCAGTGCAGACTCCTTACCCCACTCGTCGTTTAGAGCAGATGCCGCCTTTTTCATTTCAGGCATATCATATCCCAGATGAACTGCAGGGCTTGCACCATGATCTATAAATTCAACCGAACAGTCTGC
>CAWUJF010000572.1:0-2746 GCA_963922405.1 uncultured Hyphomicrobiales bacterium
TGGAAGGTGCCATCCGCAAGACTATTGAAGTGGCTCAGTTGAGTTTACCACCGGAGGCAGAATTAAGCGTGGTTCTGGCAGGGGATGAAACGTTACAAGCCCTCAATCGTGAGTGGCGGAACAAAGATAAACCAACCAATGTGCTTTCGTTTCCGAGCGAAGAGATTGAGCCGGGTGAAACCCCAGGTATCCTGCTTGGAGACATTGTTATTTCAATGGAAACCACGGCACGCGAAGCTGAGCTTGAAAACAAACATCCTGATCACCATTTCACTCATCTGATCATTCATGGATTTTTACATCTTTTTGGCTATGATCATGAAGCAACAACAGATGCTGAGATTATGGAAAGCCTTGAAACCAGAATATTGGCAGAACTGAATATTGAAAACCCGTACTAGGTACTGAACTAAAATGAGCGCTGAATCCCAGCTTGTTCGAGAAGACAAATCAGCAGAGCAACCCCAGGGTGATGAACCCCTTAGTCCCGACAAATCTCTTGTCCCTGTAAATGATTCATCAAGCACCCCTTCAAACGGCAACACGCTATTCTCATGGCTGTTAAAGATGTTTATTCGTCGTCGTGATGATGACGAGATACGTGAAGATTTGGCGGATGCCCTATCGGATGATGACGGTTTAGCAAGGGGCTTTTCAGTCGCTGAACGGAATATGCTCACAAGTATTTTGCGGCTGAAAGATACTCGTATCGAAGATCTTATGGTGCCTCGAGCCGATATTGAGTCAGTTAACGAAGACATTACGCTTGCGGAACTATTGAAGGTTTTTGAGGAGTCTGGCCACTCAAGAATGCCTGTGCATGGTGAAACGCTCGATGATCCGAAAGGCATAATCCATATCCGTGATGTGGTTGCCTATATCACAAAGACCTCTGCCCTGACAAAATCCGAGGCTTCACGCCGTCGTAAGGAACTGCCAGGAAACCTCGATCTTAAGAAAGTTGGATTGGCAAAACCAATTTCCTCACTAAAGCTACTTCGAGAGGTTATGTTTGTTCCACCGTCCATGGGTGCAAGAGAGCTTATGAACCGCATGCAGGCCGACCGCAGACAAATCGCACTCGTGATTGATGAGTATGGTGGCACAGATGGATTGATCACACTGGAGGACATTGTTGAGGAAATCGTTGGTGAAATCGAGGATGAACATGATGACACCGACGTGCTTATACAAGAGACAGGTGATGGAATCTTCGTTTGTGATGCAAAAGCTGAACTGGAAGATATCCGGGAGATTATGGGCGATGACTTCTCATTTGGCGAGCATGAGGAGGATGTGGACACGATCGGTGGTCTGATTTTTGATATTACAGGTCGTATTCCAGTTCGCGGAGAAGTTGTGAATCACAACGGATTTGAATTCAGGGTGTTACAGGCCGATCCACGCCGAATCAGACGCGTTGAACTACTTCGTTCTGGCAGGAAGCGGTTGAGACGAAACTGAGCGGCATCAGTTTGGACTTATTAACGACTGTCAATATTACCCGATTTTGCACTCTTAAAGAGAGAACTAGCTGAAATCGGGTTCAAACAGGTCTGCCCTGATCAGGAAAGAAATCCGTCTAAATCTACCGTCATAAACTGACTTCAATTCGCCCTTAAAAGCATTGATATGAAGCCCGATGATGCAGAAAGGGCTTTAAGTATTCATCTTTTCGTCGACATCTCCGCTTCATATAAGTAACCGTTGGTGCAGCACATCAGCTGTTACACTTTATCCCCGCTCGTTGCTGCTTATCGATCAATCATTCGGGACCGTTGCTTTTCGACAAGCAACGAATCAGCCCTCGATTCGCCTCCGAAATATTTTTTCTGGATTAATTCCCGTTAAGTTTTGAAGATTTCAAAGAAAAAAGCCGCTGGCAAAGAGTCTAAAACGAAATTTGCTGTAAATTCTGAGAGTCTAAGTGAAAATTCTATTTGTATATAAATAAAATAAAACAAAATTTTAAACTTTTAATAAAAATTTCTTTTTATTGTTATTTATTATAACTAATTCGTTGCGATATAATAACAAAAATGATCATTAATCAAGTTTATCAAATAATTAATAAAAATTTTACCATGCCTATAATCGTTATCTTAATTTCCACTTCGTAACATCTGCGTGATGGGCGGTGGAACGTGATCAAAAGCTTTCACCACAAAATTTGTTTGAATTACGGAGTGAGCAATGTATTTGCATGCTGCTCAGGTCGCGGGTTCTCCTTCAGAGTTCCAAGAGACCTCGGAATTTGGTGATATTAATGTCAGGCGCAGTAGCCGTGCGCTTGAGCTGCAGAGTCAGGTCTCGCAGCTTCTGAACAAAATGAACATTGCAGTCATCTACGGTGGGGATAAAAATGAAGATGGCTCAGTAATTCACAAGAGCCACAACCCCAGATCGTGGAAGAGCTATGAAACTGTTGCAAGAGATATTGCGAACAGTTTGATGCGCTTAGGTGGTAAAAACATCTGCATTTTGCCAGATGACATGCGCTTACCTCACAGACTATCAGAGCGTGGAATTGACTTTGCATGGCTGAACACTGGTGGAGTACAAGGGTTTGCATCAGTTGCACATACTGCTGCAACTCTGGAAATGCTGGGGCTGCCATATGTGGGTCATGATCCGCTAAACGGGGCTGTGATGGATTCCAAGCACAGCTTCAAGCGTATGATGATGGGCAGCGGCATCCCAACAGCCAGATTTATTACCTGGCATGGTTCGGAGGGCGCATTTGACC
>CAWUJF010000573.1:0-2734 GCA_963922405.1 uncultured Hyphomicrobiales bacterium
CATCTGGACATGGACGAGACAGCGCAAAAAGCGCTGCGTGAAGGGCAAGGGCGCCCGCCATTCCTGATGGAACTCGGCATTTTTGATGATGAGGACAACCAACTACCTAATGACGGTGAAACTCAGGGCAACTTGTTCTGCCGCGGTCCATGGGTTTTGGACGAATATTTCAAGGCCGACAAAGGCACGACATTGACCAATGGTTGGTTCCATACCGGTGATGTGGCAACACTTGATGAAGATGGATACATGGTGATCAGAGATCGCTCTAAAGACATTATCAAATCTGGTGGCGAATGGATTTCGACCGTTGAACTGGAAAATATCGCTGCTGGACACCCATCAATTGCTGGTGCTGCAGCCATCGCAGCCAAGCATGAAAAATGGGATGAACGTCCATTGCTGATTGCAGTAAAGGCACCCGGTGCGGAAATCAGTGAACAGGATTTGCTTGATTACTATTCAGACAAAATCGCCAAATGGCAGATTCCGGATGCGATCATCTTTGTTGATGAACTGCCTCTGGGTGCCACAGGCAAGATTCTAAAGCGTGATCTTAGATCTGAATACGCTGACTATTACCTAAACAATTGATGAAAAGCCGCCGGGCTACCTTGTCCGGCGGCTTTCGTAATTTCATTAAATCATTAGTTGATACTTGCGATACCCAGCGGCACTGCGAATTTTCGGCACCAGATGTATACTTCGTTAAAGTCATCAACATTAACGCTGGCGGGAACAACATAAACCTGCAATCCAGTTTTACTGCTTAGTTCACCCAAATCCGTTGCTTCTACATATTTTCCGTCTTTACCGAAACCAACGCGCGGATCTGGTGCGCCATCAAGACTAAAATCTGAATCAAGAATAACTACAGAGCCACCATTAGCGGTTTTTACAATGGAAACGCCTCCAGTTGTAATATGATCACTGGCACCAGTGAATTGTCCTTTGCCTGTAATTTTGTCAGCGTAAGCAGTTACAGGCACGGTTAATACAAATGCAAAGATTGCAAAAGTACCCAGGAAAATTTTAAAAATGTTGTACATCAATTGCACTCCCATTGAATAATAAATATCTGATTTAGCGTCATAATTCGCTAGACAAATTTGTTTTATCATTAGGAACCGATTGGTACAAAACACAAAATAGTGAATTGTGTACCGTTAGGTTCCAAACTATTGATTTCAGGAAACAAAAAAGGTTCACAATGGCCAGACCCAGAGAGTTCAACGTCGATAAAGCCCTAGAAGGAGCAATGGGAGTTTTCTGGGAACACGGATACGAACAGGCATCATTGCCTGATTTGTTGTCAGGAATGGGGATAACCAGAGGAAGTCTTTACAAGGCATTCACCGATAAAAGGACATTGTTTCTGACAATTCTGGAACGATATGACACGATGGCCGTCCAACCAGCCGTCGAAGTACTCACAAACGAAGAAGTTTCAGAGGGCATGCAACGCATAGAAAAATTGTTCCATTCGATACTTGAGATTCAGAATAAAGGTGACAATCGTGGTTGTTTGTTGTGTTCCGCAGCAGCAGGACCCGCAAATTACGATAAAGAAATTGGCAAGGTGGTCACCAAGCTTTTGGAAAAGATGAAGACTGGATTTGCCGCAGCTTTGTTAGCATCCAACGCAAAAAAACAATTGCCGGCAAAAAAGATAGAAAGTTTGGCTGACATGTTAGTCACAAATTATGTTGGTCTAAAAATTCTCGTACGCTCTCATGCTTCAAACGGAATGCTTAAATCCAGTGTTAATGCTGTTCTCTCCACTATTAGAGCAGAAACTCAATAACTTGCGAGAGATTAATAGAACTTTTTTGGTAAAAGCACTGCGTAAATTGACGATGCAGGAGAAACAGATTCAAACATTTACGTTAAAGTAAGATATTGCATTTTCGTCCCGTTACGATATATCGCTATCAAAACCATTAACGATTAGCACAGAGGAATTCTTAAATGTCTATCGAAGCAGCAGCGGAAGCGATCAAATCAAAAGTTGAGTCAGGAAGTGGTATCGGAGCGACAGTAAAGTTCGATTGTGGTGACTCCGGTTGTGTGTTTATTGATGGAAACTCAACCCCACCATCCGTTTCAACTGAAAATGCCGAAGCGGATTGCTCCGTGCTTTGCGATCTGGAAACTTTGGAAAGCCTGATTGCTGGAGATCTAGACCCCACTGCAGCTTTCATGCAGGGTAAAATCAAAGTAGAAGGCGACATGGGTGTTGCTATGAAACTGAGCTCAATTCTCTAATTGTTCGATCCAGTTTTTTGTTGATTTTTTAAAGGGTAGCTCTCATGCTGCCCTTTTATTTTGGGAGGGTGAAACATGGCGGATCATGGATATGAGAGCGGAAGACTAAACCTGCCTTTCGTCGGGTTCGCGACCTTCGGCAAGAAACCGGTCTGCGAGGATTGGGACAATATCGATGCAGATGTGGCGATTCTTGGTGCACCATTTGATTTCGGCACTCAATATCGTTCAGGTGCTCGATTTGGACCACGATCAATTCGTGAAGCCTCAACGCTCTTTTCTTTTGGCCACGCCGGCGCTTACGACCACGAAGATGATGCTGTTTACCTGCCATCAAGTGTCAGAATTGTTGACATGGGTGACGCTGACATTGTGCACACGGACACAGAAAAGAGCCACTCAAACATTGAACTTGGAGTGAGAAAAGCATTGTCCGCGGGCGCGTTACCGGTAGTGCTCGGCGGGGATC
>CAWUJF010000574.1:0-2732 GCA_963922405.1 uncultured Hyphomicrobiales bacterium
GTCGTAAATCACGGCGGGTTCAACGAACAGGCGATGGACGTATAATACTATGGCCAGAATGTGCGGGGATAAGTTTTTTTGAAAAAAATTTAAACTGCAAAAGAACTCTGTCACTTCTACAGGCTCGGTTGTGCATTGCAAGAGTCATTAGTCATCTCAAGCTTGCATAACGTTCAATGCATAGTGCATATTGTATTGGTACTGAAACAATAAGGAAGATACTTAATCTATTCAAATAACCATGTTGGCAGGGAGACATGAAAAATGGTCCGACAAATAAATTTTGTAAAATACTTAGCGACAAGTACAGCTATTACTTTGATAACAATTTCAGGTGCAGCGGCCGGTGGGCTTACACAATACGAAAGATCAGCCGGAGCGCAGGGAGCATCGTTCGCAGGAGCTACCGCTGGGTCCGGTGGAATACAGTCCATGGGCTTTAACCCGGCAGCACTTGGCCTGGTCGATAACAATGCACTTTCAATTGGTATATCCGCAATAGACACGTCATATGAAGGTCAGCCCAATGTTGGTGGAGTTCCGATAGGAGCTGTAGTTGATCCAGGTGAAACTTCGGTGCTTGGGTATGGGTATATAGGCCACAGGATTAACGAGAGTTTGCTCATCGGACTTGGAATAAATCAACCATTTGGTGTTTCGACGGAATATCCGCTTGGCTGGCTTGGTCAATTCGATGCCCTTACCACATCTATTGATACCGTACAGTTCACGCCAACAATCGCTTATCAACCGGAGCCTGGAATTACGTTTGCGGTCTCTGCAAACATACTTCACACAGAAATTGATTATACGTCAGCGGCAATTGCTTACGATTTAGATGCTACGGAGTTCAGTTTCAGCGTCGGGACTTTGCTTGATGTGACGGACAACACCACGATCGGGATTGCCTATCATCACGGATTTGATCTTGATGCGGATGGCGGAGCGCGTCCAACCGGAGCACCCTTATCGTTTTCTACTAACGCCAACTTTGAACTCCCGGCAATTGCGTCACTTGGTGTTGTTCACGATGTTAATGACGACTTCCGTTTGATGGGGGAGGCCCAATGGCAAAACTGGTCTGATTTTGATCGAATTAGTATAGTTGCACCGGTGGCCGCGCTTGTGCAAACGGATGTCTATGACTTCGATGATTCATACTTCTTCGCAATTGGTGGTGAAGTGGACATGATGCAGGATGCGCTAACTTTGCGCGCCGGTGTTGCATGGGATGGAACGCCGACGAATACCGGGACTGTTACCGGACAGTTTCCGCCGATTGTTAACCCGTTTGGCACCAATCGGTCGGTCCGGCTTCCTCAGGAAGATCGGGTCTGGCTTTCAGTAGGGGGAAGTTACAGAGCAAATGACAATATGACTCTGGATTTTGGTTATTCTTATATTTACAGCGTTGATGATGCCCTGGTGAATTTTCGGAATGCGCCGGCTGGATCCAATGCATCATTCGATGAGAATACACACAGCTTTTCTTTCGCTGTGACGATTGCTAACTGATCCCCTAAGCGTGAATTCAAGGGTGCATTTTGGCACCCTTGGTGATCTTGTCGACGATCTTCTTTTCAGCTCTTAAAGCTAGGCCCACAAAGTTGAGCTGATCGGTTTCATACTGTTTGACAACGGCACGGTTTGCCTCGTCATTGCCGGTGGCGAACATGTCTTCAATGTAAATTGCCATGTCCACACCACGGCTCAAACCACGGGCATGGATTTTGGATAGGCCTTCACCGTCTGTTGTCAGCACGATCATTGGCTGAACCATCAGCGGGTTGTAGGTGATACCACTTGCGTCTTCGTAATCCTCGCCGATCAGTTCCTGGTTAGCGCCCAAAACGCCACTTGTCAGAAAGGCCGTTACATTGAGTTTCTGCCAGACAAGAAGGTCATCGCGTACGACGATTGCAATTTTGGTATCAAACATGATTGCCTCATAAAATTCGATTAATTTAGTACATATCCGTATTTTTGGTGAAATATGGATGATTTTCAGTATAATATTAGAAATTCATTGCGGCAAACGAAGATAATTCCTTGCGGAGGGAAAATGGTGAACCTGGACCGAACCGATCAACGTATTCTGGCATTGTTGTCGAAGAATGCACGGATGAGCAATAAGGAGCTGGCAGCTGCAGTGGATCTTGCACCCTCCAGCGTGCACGAACGCACGAAGCGGCTTTTCGAAACAGGCATAGTGGCCGGTGCCCATGCGGATGTGAGCCTGGAGCGGGTCGGACTGGCAATCAAGGCCATGTTGCTGATTCAGCTTTCAGAACATGAAAAGGGAAACCTGAAGCGGTTTCTGGAAGAGGTCTCACACATTCCGGAAGTACGGGCTGCATGGATGATCACCGGCCGTTTTGACACGGTGGTGGAACTCGTGACTAAGGATACAGAACATCTGCACCGGGTGGTGGTGGAGCAGTTTTCCTCACGTGAGGAAATTCACCGGATCGAAACTTCGATTGTCTTTGAAAGCATCAAACAGCAAGACCTTTCCCGGACGCTGGCGCTGGTGGAGCAGGGCGGGTGAGGCGTTATGCCTTTTGTAAGTTCCGTCAATTAAGCACGGTAACCGCCCTCAACCGGTCCTTTGCAAGATCTATGAATGAGCGAACCTTGGCGGTTGCCCGGCGTCCTTCCACATGTACCAGATGGATGGGCAGGGGATCAGGTTCGTATTCTTCCAACACAGATTTAAGCGCGCCCGATTGAAG
>CAWUJF010000575.1:0-2730 GCA_963922405.1 uncultured Hyphomicrobiales bacterium
TCCCCCAATACACGCGTTTCAATAAGTAACGGATAGGTGCAGAAATTCGCCCAGGAAGCGTAAGTTATATCTGGTAAAGAGGCCGAATGCATTGAATAATGCCCTAACGAATGAACTATTATTCAATTCGGGCGCATCTAAGATATTTCAAGGAATGATAGTCAATGGCAGCTCTTAACCGCAGAGTGATCATTCAATCAATATTGATGGTAGTGTTTCCCCTGCTGCTAATGGTGCTTGTATGGCAGTTTGCTGATCATGCCATCGAACGCGGTTTGCGAATGAATGCGCAAGAGGAAATCTCAGCTTCAAGATTACATCATGCAGGTCAATGGTGGTCCAACTTGGCGATATACGGTCACATGGTGTCTGGCGGCTTACTGACCATTTTAGTACCCCTGCAACTCATCGGTTCCTTGAGGCAACGGTTTCCGATTTTCCATCGTTGTATGGGATATACGCTCGCAGTCCTGGCGGTGGTAACCGGCGTTGGCGGACTGTTTTACATTCTGTGGCAGGGGACAATTGGCGGTTGGGTTATGAACATAGGCTTCGGTCTTTATGGTCTGCTTATCCTTGTTGCTGCGATTTATACGGTAAAACTTGCGCGACACCGAGACCCTGGTCATCGTGAGTGGGCACTCAGACTGGTCGTGCTTGCACTAGGATCGTGGCTCTATAGGGTTCACTATGGAATATGGTATCTCCTGACAGACGGAATGTACTCTGAGCCGGATTTTTCGGGCGCATTCGATATCATTCAAACATTTGCGTTCTATCTTCCATACCTCTTGCTACTTGAAATCTGGATGCGTTCCAGACCGAGCTACAAATCACTTACGTTTCCCACTGGCTAGGCTTTGGGCCTAAGTGGTCTCAATCGCTTATATTGGAAGTCCAACTCGAAAATGCTTCAGCAACGATAATTTTGTCAGACCCAACTACGAAGGTACGAACCCCTTCTTTGCTCCAGTGGTCGACCAATTCCTTGCACTCTGCATGTGTGGGCGCAAATACCGGCATTATCACGTACTTACCTGCTTCGACACCACATCTAACCATATGCTCAACTGCACTGAATACTTCCTTGCGACGCCAGTCGCCGTGAAAACCCATAGAAACGGATAAATCAAATGGGCCAATCATTAGGCCTGCTAATCCAGGGACGGCGCAGATTTCTTTTATGTTTTCGAAGCCGGTCTGGGTTTCCACTAAGGCTATGGCACCAGTACGATCATGCTCATCTGCCACGTATGTTTCCCAATTCCGGATATAGTGACCACCAGATCTGCAGCACGGACACGCACCCCGCAAACCTTCAGGAGAAAAGCGTGTGGCAGCAACAGCTGTTTCCGCTTCCTCAACAGTTTCTATATTGGGAACAACCACATAACGGACACCAGCATCCAAAGCCTTCATGATCTCAACCGGGTCATTCTGCGAGACCCTCAGCGCGACACCTAAATCGTTGGCATCGGCCGCTCGTGCCAAGTTTTCGGCGGTTCGGATACCAAAAGGACCATGCTGACAGTCGATGATTGTAAATTTAAATCCGTTCAATCCGATCAGATCAATCATCTCGGGTGCTGCAATTTGGGACCAGGTACCCAGCACGATATCCTGGCTTGTCAGCAGTTTTTTAAAATCCCTGCTCATTGGCCCTCAAGTCCCAGAATTGCCTTGCATTTGATTTCCACCAATATGCCTGGCATGGAGAATCCTTTAACGGCAAATCCAGTCCAAGTGGGGTAGCGGTTGGTAAAATAGCGATCTTTCACAGCCAGAAACGTTTTTAGATCTGCCATACTATCAGTGAACCATGTTTCAAGTTCCACAACATCGTCGAAGGTTGCACCGGCCGCTTCAAGTACAGTTTTTACATTTTCAAATGCCTGAACAAACTGCGCTTCAGTCCCTTCAACGACTTTGAGATCTTTGTCACGGCCAACCTGACCAGACAGATACAATGTGTTTCCAATCAGGATTCCGGGTGCATAATGATAGGTATCATATATGTTCTCCATTCCAGGTGGAATAATCACTTTACGATCAGTCATGGTCTAACTCCTGTAACAAACGGATTTTACGGCTTGGATAATCTGGTGTGCATCCGGCATGAACTCGCGTTCCAAACGGTCATTGTAAGGTACCGGCATCTCCGGTGAACCTACCCGGGTGACCGGAGCATCGAGCCAATCAAATGCCAATTCTTGTATGGCTGCAGAAATCTCTCCACCAAAGCCACCAAATACCGGAGCTTCATGAACAATAACAGCACGGTTCGTTTTCTGGATCGAACCGCAGATAGTCTCTATATCGAGCGGTTTGATCGTTCGAGGATCAATAACTTCGACACTAATGCCTTCCCGTTCCAAACGGTCTGCAGCCTGAACCGCCCGTTCGACCATGGCTAATGTTGCGATTATCGTACAGTCTGAACCTTCCCTCACAATTCTCGCACGACCCGGCTCAATTAAGTATCGTTCTTCCGGTACAGATTGGGCTGTTCCGAGATAAAGTAATTTATGCTCGAGAAACACAACAGGTCCTTCGTAATCAATAGCTGACGCCATTAAGCCCTTTGCATCATATGCGGTAGACGGTGCGAATACCTTGAGGCCTGGCACGTTTAGAAATAGTGTTTCCAAAGACTGGCAATGTTGAGCTGCCAATCTAATACCAGCGCCTTGCGGGCCGCGGAACACAATCGGGACTTTGGCTTTCCCACCC
>CAWUJF010000576.1:0-2730 GCA_963922405.1 uncultured Hyphomicrobiales bacterium
CAATAACTTCATGTTGACAAGAGCGGTTGGTGCAGTGGCCGTCATTCTGGTTGGTCTGCTTGTGGAAGCAACGGACTTCACAATCGGCATGTTAAGCGTTGCAGCCGTCGTAACCGTCCTGGTGCCACTGGCTTTACTTGGTAGAAACCAGAAACTTTACTGATTTTCCGCTGATGACCACATCTTGTTTTTTGTGTATCAAGGAAGGCGATTGATCAGGGGAGGTTAGTTTATGGTTCCGGTAATGTGTGTGGTTCAGCAAGAACAGGTTTCGTCTGACGTGGCTAAAACGCTTAAGTCAGCGATCGGGGAATTCACCCAGCAGGCGTTTGGTGCAGACGCGGAGATTGCCTGGATCGAAATTCCAGCTGGCAGCGGTTTCACTGCTGCGAAACCCTCAACTACCCTGATCGCATCCATGCATGCCAACAGGCCTTTGCCACAAGATGTGCGCGTGCCGCTGCTTAAGCAGCTGGGCGAAATCTGCATGGACATTACCGGATTATCGACCCATGAAGTGGTCACATCCATACGCGATCCTCAATGACGATGGGAGAGACAGATGCCGCTATATATGTGTAATTCGCTGAAGGGCACCATCCCTGAAGAAGCAAAATCCAAAATCGCAGCAGACATCACGAACATCCATTGCGATGTGACCGATGCACCACCAACCTTCGTCCACGCTTTCTTCGTTGAGGAAGCACCACAATTACCATTGAACGGCAATAGCGTCTTCCTGATGGGCAGCATCCGTGACGGGCGCACGGAAGAACAGAAACAAACGCTGGTTGATCAGATGAAGCAATCCATTAACACCCATGCCGGTGTTCCCTTGGATGAGATCATGATGGCGACAATCGACGTACCCGCAAGCTGGGTAATGGAAGGTGGTGATATCCTTCCCGAACCCGGTGAAGAGGAAGAATGGCTTAATGCACATCACCGGACGGATGCGTAGTTCTGGCCAGCAATAAAGAGTTTTTGTCTTCTCAGAAGGATGAAACCAAAAATTCTAGAGGCCAAGCACCTTCTTGACAGATCCACTTGGGCTGAAAGACCAGTCGATGGGGCTGTTTTCCGTTAAGTAAATGATTGAATTGTCAGGAGGAAAACCGATTGCCTTCAGCCTCTTTCTCACATCGCAATACAGGTGTTCTTTTTGCTCCTCAGAACGCCCCTTCAACAAAGTGATGTCGATGAGAACAGTCGCTGTCACATCCCGTTCTCCCAAATAGCTTGGGTGCAAGATCATGTCTTCCGGCGCATAGCGGGCAATAACGCAAAAATAATCTTCGGGGTTCACCTTGCAGGTTTCCACAAGACTGTCGTGAAGCAAGTCGTTGATCTTGCGGCAAGTCTCGATGGGCAGGTTCTTAGGTACATGGAGTTTGTTGAGCGGCATTCAGTTAATCCTGTGATTCTATTTCTGAATTCCCGGTAAAACTATTCTTGATTTGAAATCAGAAAAAGAGCAAAAATCTCACTTTACTCTTGCTTGAAAGTTTATAATAAATGCCACACCTTGCCCCAGAAATTGCCGCCTTCGTGAATGTTGTGGAGCGCGGCTCTTTTGCCGCGGTAGCACATGAAACTGGCTACACGTCATCCGGTGTTTCCCGCATGATCACGCGGTTGGAAGATAACATTGGGGCCAAATTGTTTTTCCGCTCAACGCGTCTATTGTCGCTTACCCCGGAGGGAGAGACTTTCCTGCCAAGGGCGAGATCTATCCTTGAATCCGTAGAGGCAGCAAGTGGTGAGTTATCTGATGTGGCAGAAACTCCTCGCGGTCATATTCGTTTGAACTGCGGAACCGCTTTCGCTAATCATAAGTTAGCGCCGCTACTGGCCGAATTTACAACATTGTATCCGCATATCACTCTGAACATTTCGGTTACTGATCAACGCGTCGACCCTGTGGCTGAACGTTCGGACGTAACGGTCCGTGTGGGTGAACTGACTGACAGTAGCCTCATCGCTATCCCATTAGGCACAGTGGGTCGCGTCATCGCTGCAAGCCCCGCTTATCTGGCGGAGCATGGAGAGCCGCAAACAGCAAAGGATCTTCTGCAACATAACTGCCTTTTGCTGAACGGCTTCCCACATCAAGCTACCTGGTCATTTCGAGAGGACGGCCGATCCACCAAAGTGTCTGTAAAAGGAAACCTGATGTCTGATAGTGCAGAAACGATCCTGCACGCGGCTTTATCCGGTGCCGGCATCATTCGACTGGGTGATTTCCTCGGAGCAGATGCCCTGGCTTCTGGTCTACTTGTTCCGCTCCTAACTAAGATACATGATCCCGTTGAGCAGCCGATTACAGCTCTCATTCAAGATGGCCGGCAATCCATTCCCAGAATTCGTGCTCTTGTTGATTTCCTGAAATCCAACACTTGAAAACATCTGTTCTTATCTGCGGATGTTGCCAATACAAATGCAGCTTCGGTTCAATTCTGCTAAAATCAGACGTGTTGTTAAACCAGATCCAGACATACGTAATTATTCACTCGCCCGGTTTCCCGCCAGTGTTTTGTTCGCACATTCCCACAAACAACGGGCTGCTCTTTTGGGTGCAGTTTTATTGCTTGATCGTCGTGGTGCTCATCAAGAGCAGCCCGGTGAAGGAAGTAGAGCGCCAATCGTTTCCGATAAACGAGACCTTTCCCTTCACACCCTGTTCAAGCTTAACTTCGGTGGCCAAACTGAGTTTGCAGTAAACCCTGTGTG
>CAWUJF010000577.1:0-2730 GCA_963922405.1 uncultured Hyphomicrobiales bacterium
TCATTTTACCAGCCTTAGTTATTGTTATCGTTGGTAGTTTTGGAATTTTCGATTGTAACCGTATAGGTGGAGACTTCCTCGCCCGCGGTTACCTTGATGGATTTGGTTTTTGGCTCTGAGTTCAGGAATGACAGGAAACCGCTGTCATCTGCTTCGCCATCCAGATTGTCGGAAGTCAGGTCGCGTGTGTTTCCTGAAGCATTGTCTCCCGCGCTGCGTAGCAGGAGCGACAAGCGTCCAATGTTCAGTGCCAAGGCAATGCGTTGCGCACCTTTGGTGTCTGTTTCAAGCGTTACTGAACTTGCGACGCGAGCTGTTCCCGAACGCGAGCCGGCTTCCTGATCCACAGAAAGAACCTTGACGTTTTCCATCATGATCTTGGCAACAGACTCATCCTGATCCTGCTCATAGTCCTCAATCTCGCGGGTTAGAACGATATCGACATAATCTCCCGGCTGGATGAAGCCACCGACACCTTTCACCGTATCGACCGGTATGGTGACAGCGCGTTTGCCTTCCGCGATCAGACCGGCCAGTCCGGCACGACCGTTTTCGCCTGTAAGTTTTGCTGCGAGAACGGGCTCACCCGGCTGGATGGAAGCGATAGCGCGACGGTTGGGGTCTTTCGTGATTTCCTCGATTGACGTGAAGCCGCCTTCTGGGAAAGCATCTTTTGGCCAATCCACCAGTTTCAGATCATCAGGAGCGATGGTCTCGCCGAACTTGAACTCACGGGTTGCGACGACCACTTTTGCGAGATTGATTTCCTGAACTGCTGCTGGACGTTGATTTTCCAGTTCATTCAGGCGGGCCTGGGTCTGGTTTTCCAGATAGCTGTTTCCTGCAACATAGCTCAGGCCGCCAAACGTTACGGCCAAGCCTGCCATGATAATGAGTTTCGTGCTCACGATTGGTATCCCCTGCCAAATCTAAATTATTTTCCCTAAACTTAGGCAGGTCAGTTTAAGGAACCCGTTAACCGAAGCGTTCTGTTAGCCTGATTTTGCTGTTTTGGGGCGCAATTCACGGCGTGTAGTAAACAAATGATTGATTTTTGGTAGGATTTTAGATTTCAGGAAATGGTTTGGTAACCATGAGGGTGACGTGCACCCGTTTTTGTGCCATCTCAGCGGGCATACTGGAGGGGCAAATGCTAGAAATCTTAACGTTCGACAATTTCCTGACACTGCTGATGCTTATTCTGCTGCAGTTGGTTTTGGGTTTTGACAATCTTCTTTATGTGGCAATTGAGTCAAAGAGGGCGCCCGTTGAAAGCCAGCGGCGTGTACGCCAGATCGGCATCGGAATGGCGATCCTGCTTCGTATCATCCTGCTGTTTGTGGTCATACAGGCAATAAGCCTGTTTCAGGACTCATTGTTTAAGGTCTCATTCAAGGGTTGGTTTGAAGGAGATTTTTCCGGCCACGCGCTTATCGTTCTCTTTGGAGGCGCTTTCATCATGTGGACGGCGGTCAAAGAGATTTCGCATATGCTCGTCGTTTATCACATCGATGTTGGCGACAAAGGCTTCAAGTCGGTTGCCTCAGTGATTTTCTCAATTGTTCTGATGAACCTTGTATTTTCGTTTGACTCAATCCTGTCAGCGATTGCGCTTACTGATGTCTTTGCGATTATGGCAATCGCTATCATCGTGACAGGCATTTTGATGATCGTCATGGCGGACCGTGTGGCCGAGTTTTTGAAAAAGAACCGAATGTATGAGGTCCTTGGTCTGTTTATCCTCTTTATCGTCGGCATATTGCTTGTCTCGGAAGGTGGTCACCTAGCGCACATCAAGCTGCTGGATTATCCGGTAGAGGCGATGTCAAAATCGACATTCTATTTTGTGCTGATTTTCCTGATTGCCGTGGATGTGGTCCAAAGCCAGTATCGGAAGAAGCTTGAGGCGCAGAAAATGCGTGAGATCAATGACCCGGAAATACGGGCAACATAAAGATACAGAAGCTGACTCCCGCCTTTGTGCGGGAGTCTTTCTTCAGCGTTTGATTAGCCGCAATACAAACAGGAGAATGATCGCGCCGATTGCTGCGTGAAGGATCTGTCCGATGATCCCGCCAATCGGTAAAATGCCGGGTAGCAAGAAACCAGCGATCACGGCACCAAGCACACCAACTACAATATTTCTAATGAGGCCAAAGCCGCGGCCCATAACGAGCCCGGCAAGCCAGCCTGCTGCAGCACCGATTGCCAAGAATATGATAAGACCAATTGGGTCCATTGTTTCTTCCTCCAACCTGATTCCGTCGCTCGATCGTATGTCGGCTGTAGCGGAATGTAAATTATCCCAGGAATTCACGACGAACTGCATCGGTGTGTTGTCCGAGTGCAGGTGCCGGGCCTGCGGACTTTCTTGATACATCAGACCAACGCACCGGCGGAGCGGGAAGTGATAATGTCTCGCCAGTGGAGTTGGTGGCTTCGCGATTGCGTAGCGCGGCGTGGTGCAGGAGGTCCCCGACCGAGTTCACGGCACCAAATGCGATACTGTGTTTGGCCAGTTTCTCGCGGAAGGCGCTTGCATCCATTCTACGCGTCGCAGCCAGTATATCCTCGTCTAGGTCAGGGCGGTTCTCAACCCGGCTGTTGTTTGACGAAAACCGTGGGTCGGTGGTCAGACCGTCAAGTTCAAGAACCTTGCTGCACAACGCGGCCCACTCCCGTTCGTTCTGAATTGAAATCAGGGTTTCTGCTCCGTCTTTCGTCTCATAT
>CAWUJF010000578.1:0-2729 GCA_963922405.1 uncultured Hyphomicrobiales bacterium
CACATTCGGCTTTATGAAAGACGTTGAGCGCCTTTGGGCCGCTGGTTTTGCGCTGGGCTCTTCTTTGGAAAACTCTGTAGTGATTGGCGATGACAACAAGGTCATCAACCCTGAAGGCCTACGCTACAAGGATGAATTTGTCCGTCACAAGACATTGGACGCAATTGGTGATCTGGCTCTTGCTGGCGCACCGATTATCGGATGTTTCCGCTCTTATCGCGGTGGCCATAAACTGAATTCACTTGTGCTTAAAGAATTGCTCTCAAACAAGGATGCCTTTGACTTTGTGCAGCCGCCAAAATCACGTCCAAGAGTAATGCATGGAGAACTGGTTACAGTGAGTGCACCGGCATACGCCGCTGTCCTGGCCTAAGGGTCTGCTTGATATAAGTTTTTCAAGTTAGCACGGCAAAATGCAGCGCATTGCGCGAATGTGATGGGGATTGCCTTAAAATAGCAATAATCACCCTTACAACGGACTGGAAATTTGCCGTATTTTGTAGTATCTAGGCTGGGGTTAAAGAAGCATTGAAGAATGCTGAATGAGGGATGGTAACTGTCATGAAGAACATTTCCATTAAATCGATTGCATTGATCGGGATGGTCGCGCTTGCTGCCTGTAGTAAAACAGGTGATGGTGACGCCGATTTTGCCGTTGACAACATCATCCCACCGGATGCCCTATATAACCAGGCTTTGGCAAACCTGGATGCTGGTGATCTGAAAAGCTCGCAGGAGCGTCTTGAGGAGCTTAACCGCCAACATCCTTATTCTGAATATGCCCGCCGTTCCTTGATCCTGGATACTTTCATCAACTACAGAAAAGGCGCCTATACTGAGGCTGCCACTGCAGGAAAGCGTTTCCTGGAGCTTTATCCGGCTGATAAGGACGCAGCTTATGCGCAATATATCATCGGCATGTCTTACTTTAAGCAAATGCCGCATATTACACGTGATCAGACTGTGACCCGTCAGGCATTTTCTGCGATGTCTGAACTGGTGGAGAAGTATCCGGAAAGTGAATATGTGGAAGATGCGAAAACGAAAGTTCGTATCACCAGAGACCAGATTGCCGGTAAAGAAATGCTGGTGGGACGCTATTATCAGGAGCGACGCGAGTTTCTGGCAGCTATCAACCGTTTCAGACGTGTTGTTGAAGAATTTCAGACAACGCGGCATGTGGAAGAAGCGCTTGCTCGTCTGACCGAAAGTTATTACTCGCTTGGACTGATTGAAGAAGCGCAAAATACCGCAGCCGTATTGGGTCACAACTACCCGGACAGTGAATGGTACAAGGATAGCTACAGATTGTTGCAAACGGGCGGTGTTCAGCCTCAAGAAGCTCCAAATTCCTGGTTATCCGGGCTATTTCCCAAGAATACCTAATCGGAAATGCTGGCGCAGCTGTCTATCCGCGACATCGTTCTAATCGAACAACTTGATATCGTTTTCAACGAAGGCCTCTCTGTGCTTACCGGTGAGACAGGTGCCGGTAAGTCAATCCTGCTTGACAGTCTTGCATTGGCATTGGGAGGGCGGGGCGATGGTTCTCTGGTGCGTAGCGGTGCCAAAGAAGGAAGCGTTACTGCCGTTTTTGAACCGGAAGCTGGCCATCCACTCTTTGAAGTCTTGTCAGAAAACGGAATTTCGGCCGATGATGGTTTGATCCTGCGGCGGGTTCAGAAAAGCGACGGCAAAACGCGGGCCTTTATCAATGATGCACCGGTTTCTGCCGGGCTATTGCGTGAAATCGGTAGCCGGTTGGTGGAAATTCATGGGCAACATGATGACCGCGCAATGCTGGATGCATCCACGCACCGTAGTCTGCTGGATGCCCATGGTGGTCTGGAAGTTATCGCCAAGATGACCAATGAAGCCTGGGATGCCTGGCAATCAGCTGAGCAAAGGCTCCGGACCTTGCAGGCAGAAATGGAAGAAGCGCAGCGGGAAGCTGAATATCTGAAGTCTTCCAGCGAAGAGCTGAGATTGCTCGCACCGGAACCAAATGAAGAGGATGAGCTTGCGGATCGCCGTCAGAAAATGATGAAGATTGAGCAGGTTGCAACCGATCTTGCCGAAGCCAATGAAGATCTTTCAGGTAATGCATCCCCTGTAACTGTGATCTCCAATCTGGCCAGACGGCTGGAACGCAAAAGACAACAGGCGCCGGAACTGGTGGATGAAACCCTGTCGTTTCTCGATACGGCCCTTGATGCGCTTTATTCAGCTCAGACCTCTCTTGAAAACGCATTTCGTGAGACCGAGTTTGATCCGCATGAACTGGAGCGGGCGGAAGAGCGGTTGTTTGCTTTAAGGGCTGCAAGCCGGAAATATAATGTGCCGGTCACAAGCCTGCCTGACCTAGCCGTGCAGATGGCAGATGATCTGGCCATGTTGGAAGAGGGTGAGGACCGCCTGCAGGGCTTGAACACCGAGGTTTCCCGGTTGAAGGAAGAATATTTCCGCCTGGCGCGTGAACTTTCCGGCAAGCGCGAAATTGCCAGTGAAGTGCTCTCGGAAGCTGTTATGAAAGAGCTTCCAGCACTCAAGCTCGAAAACGCCCGGTTCATGGTGCAAATGGAAACCAGCGATGATAATGCGGGTCCAAATGGCCTCGATAGCCTTGAATTCTGGGTTCAGACCAATCCCGGCTCAAATCCCGGTGCCATGCGCAAGGTAGCTTCCGGTGGTGAACTATCCCGCTTTATGCTTGCATTGAAAGTGGCGCT
>CAWUJF010000579.1:0-2702 GCA_963922405.1 uncultured Hyphomicrobiales bacterium
CCTGTAACTGCCGAGGAATGGGGCTCGAGCCCCAATGTTCATTTGGGATCGTCTGATATTGAGGCGGTTTTCAATGCCACCTGTGCATCTGGAAGAACGACGGCCAGGGGCTTGCAGGAGAGTTTCAAATCGCAAGGCTTCACCTCAGATTGGCAGGATGACACATACGGTTACTTTGCCCGTGCAGGCTTTACCGCGAACTATCATATTTATCCGGGCAGCTGGAATTGCTTTGTTTCTGCCAAGAGTGCTGCAACCACCGATCTCTGTGAAGTAATGTCCGCGGATGGCTTGGAAGTAAATGTCCGACTAGCCGATGGAACCTGTGTCGCTGAAAAAGCCGAATATGGTTTAACAATTTTGGTTCGCAATATCTGTCCAGATTCATCGTATGGAAACTGTACCTGGCTTCAAGCTACGTTGACTTCGGATCGGGAATGTCACGCCAACAAGGTTGCTGAATTAGCATCCTTAACCCGAGATCTTCTGAACAAAAATAGCTTCCATTGACCTCGCAAGGCCAGATCCTCTCGTTGGCCGATGTTAAAACCTACTAAGCTAATTGTTGATGGCTCATACAGGTCATTAAGCTCACTTTAGGAAATCGCTTCGAATTTCCTGGGAGGAGACATTCAAGCTGACCGGAATTCGAAAGTCTGAAACACAACCAGAGTCACAGCCAAACACTCAATACATTATTAGATGAAGCAAACTTGAAGTTAAGGTTTGGATATTAGAGTGAACTGGTTGATCAGTGAGGTTTTTGATTTCATGGGAGATAGCGGTGATTTCAAAGATCACGCGGAGTTGGCAATTGCGAAAGCCGAAATTGAAGCCGATAAGCGTGGAGAATCCCGGAGGGAAGTCAACGCCAATCGTAAAAGGGCTTGGTCACAAAAATCTCTGGTCTTGATTATTTTTCTGTCCTTGGGCTTCGGACTTCTATTGGGAGGCATTGGAATAATGTTGCTGGTGGCTGCAATATGGTTGCTTGCAGTTCCAGTTTTTTTGTATTTGAAACGGCGTAGACTTAAAAACATAAGAAACGAGCAGTTGAGGAAATTCAAACAGGAAAGCGGTTAAATACCTACAACGTAATTCTGTTGTATCCGCAAACATCAGATATGCGTACAAGCAGCTGTCATAAATGGATATTTGTGTTCTGATGTCGACAGCGTGATTGAACAGAATTTTCTCAAAAAATCTGACTACGAGTGAGTGTGTTAGCTGCGTCTTGCAATTGAAAAATGACTCTGTCTCTCGCTTCTTCTTTCGATGCTGAAGAAGTGGGTAAAGTGGTCCCAATCACAGCTTTTAAATCATCGAGCGTACCGACAGGCACTGCGAAGGCTGTTATATTGGCTTCGAATTCACCTGAAACGATCGCATGCCCATTTGCTCTGCATATCCCAACACGTTTGCCAATTTCAGTTCTATCCTCGACGGTTGCAGATGTGTATTGCTCAAAACCTGCCTCACTGATCTCTTTGGCCGCCCACCCCTGATCACTATACGCTAGGATCATTCGACCAATAGCTGTGTGTAGAAGCGGCAATCGACTGCCGATGGTAAAGCCATGGGATATCTTCTCACTTACTGAAATAGACTGGGCAACATAAACGGCAGCGTCTTCATCTAAGATAGCTAGTGAAACTGATGAGTTAAGCGCATCAGAACAATGATTGAGTACAGGTTGCACATGCGAACCAACATGGTTCCCTCGCAAAAAACTACCCGCCAGTACAAGCACCTTTGGTGTCAGGGAGAAATGCCGATCTTCTTTCTTCACATAACCTAGATGCACCAATGTCAGCGTTAATCGCCTTGCCGTTGCACGGTCTAATGATGAATGCTTTGCGATCTCAGCAAGCGTCAAACGAGTCCGACTGTCATCAAAAGATTTGAGAACAGATAAGCCTTTGACAAAGGTTGATGAAATATCCCGACTTGTGAGGGTTTGATCTTCCAAAATTGCTTCTCTCTTACGATTCTTAAGTGCCAAGCTCTCCCCTTAACGTGCGTATGTCAATCAAAACGTGCGTTATATGAACTTTTTGTTTAATATTACTCAATCTTTGAAATAATAGGATGATTACGGGCAAGATGTTAGTTTTAACTAACAGTCTGCTTTTTCAGAACAATGTTCCCAAGGTGCAAACATGATTAGTGAAGAGCTGAACAACACATTGACCCGGTCTGGCCCAGGCACTGAAGTTGGCGAAGTGATGCGTCGCTATTGGCAGCCGGCTGCTTTAAGTGACGAGCTTGCAGGAAACAGGCCTGTCGTGCCAGTTACCTTGCTTGGGGAAAAACTAGTTTTGTTCAGAGATGATGAAGGCAATCTTGGTCTCATTGATCGCCACTGTCCGCATCGTGGTGCTGATCTATGTTATGGCAGGCTGGAGGACAATGGTCTGCGTTGCCCATTTCACGGTTGGCATTTTGATCGCAATGGCCAATGTGTAGAGCAACCCGGTGAACCGGAAGGTTCGCAAATGCACAAACAGATCAAAACAACCAGCTATCCGGTTGTTGAGAAGAACGGCATTATCTTTGCCTATTTAGGTCCTGGCGCGGAACCCGAATTTCCAAATTTTGATTGCTTTCGTGCCCCAGACAGTCATGTCTTTGCGTTCAAGGGCTTGTGGGAATGCAATTGGCTACAAGCCATGGAAGTAGGAATTGATCCAGCTCATGCATCC
>CAWUJF010000580.1:0-2686 GCA_963922405.1 uncultured Hyphomicrobiales bacterium
CAGTATTATGGCTGATATTAAAGATCCGGAAAACACATTGGTATTGGAAACCACTAAAGGCAAAGGGGTTATTGAGTGTAAGCCGGAAGTAGCACCAAATCACGTTAATCGGTTGAAAGAGCTCGCACGCGAGGGCTTCTATGACGGTATCGTCTTCCACCGGGTTATCGATGGATTTATGGCCCAGTGCGGTTGTCCAGATGGACGGGGCACAGGAGGCTCTTCTAAACCTGATCTGGAGGCTGAGTTCAATTCTGAGCATCACGGTCGTGGCACATGCTCAATGGCAAGGGCTCAAAACCCAAATTCAGCTAATTCTCAGTTCTTCATTTGCTTTGATGATGCCGGTTTCCTTGACAAGCAATATACCGTCTGGGGACAGGTGATTGATGGAATGGACAATGTGGACGCTATCAAGCGCGGTGAACCTGTGCATGATCCAGACTACATCGTGACCATGAAAGTGGCAGCTGACCTCTGATCTTGTGTGTTCCAGGCGAAAGCCTCAATTCAAAGGAAATTCTTGGATAGGGGCTTTCGATGCACGTAGATCTTTTTGACTTCGATCTACCTGATGAAAACATTGCTTTGCGCCCGGTATCACCCCGTGACAGCGCAAAGTTCCTGGTTGTGCAGGATGGACAACTTAAAGATCACATTGTCCGTTCATTACCAGATCTCCTTCAGCCAGGTGATGCTCTTGTCTTTAACGATACGAGAGTTATTCCAACACAATTGGCTGGGAAAAGAGTTAGGGATGGTGCAGAAGCTTCTGTCTCAGCCACGCTACACACGCGCCTCACATCAAACAGTTGGCTTTGTTTCATTAAGGGAGCAAAGAAAATCAAAGTCGGTGACCATCTGGAATTCAGAAGTGATCCGATTTCAGGTCTAGTACTCAACTGTACCGTCAATGCAAAACATGAAACCGGAGACATCGAGCTTGAGTTTGAGCTATCGGGTGGTGAGTTTGATGAAGTTTTGGCTCAAGTGGGTGCAATGCCTTTACCACCCTACATCGCAAGTAAAAGAGCCGCTGATGGTGACGACAAGGATGACTACCAAACCCTCTATGCAAAGCATGATGGCGCAGTAGCAGCACCCACAGCAGGTTTGCACTTTACGGATGAATTATTCAAAGCGCTCGAAGCTCGGGGAATATCAAAACATTTTGTAACCTTGCATGTGGGCCCAGGCACATTTCTGCCTGTAAAGGTAGACGATACAATTGATCACAAGATGCACTCGGAATGGGGCGTTGTGACTTCAGAAACGGCAGATACGCTAAATCAGGTACATGCTGCAGGCGGAAAAATTGTATGTGTGGGGACCACATCAATGCGGCTGATCGAAACTGCTGCCACATCGTCTGGACATATTGCATCCTGGGAGGGTAATACGGACATCTTCATTACACCCGGATACAAGTTCAAAGCAGTTGATGTTCTGATGACAAATTTCCATCTGCCTAAATCGACACTGTTTATGCTCGTTTCCGCGTTCTGTGGATTGGAAACCATGAAGGCAGCTTACAGTCATGCCATCGAAAACGGTTACCGCTTTTATTCATATGGCGATTCCAGCCTATTGTTTCGGCAGGACCCTGACGATGAGGCAAAATCAGGATGACAATACCATTCTCATTCAATGTTCTGGATAAGGATCATAAAGCTCGACACGGCGTCATAAACACGAGCCGTGGAGACGTGCGTACACCTGCCTTTATGCCTGTGGGGACTGCCGGCACGGTGAAGGCCATGTATATGGATCAGGTGAAGGAGCTCGGAGCCGATATCATCCTTGGTAATACCTACCACCTGATGCTGCGGCCAGGACCGGAGCGGGTCGCCAAATTGGGCGGCTTACACAAATTTGGTGGATGGCAAGGCCCCATCCTGACGGATTCAGGTGGCTTCCAGGTTATGTCATTGGCAGCACTTCGAAAAATTTCAGAAAATGGCGTTGTATTTCAATCACATGTGGATGGCGCAAAATTTGAGATGAGCCCGGAACGCTCCATCGAAATTCAAGGGCTTCTTGGTTCTGATATCCAAATGCAGCTCGACGAGTGCATCGCACTGCCAGCAAAGACCGACGAAATTGAACGCGCAATGGAACTGTCCTTACGATGGGCTGAACGATGCAAGACAGCATTTGGCAATCAGGAAGAAAAAGCCATGTTCGGTATCGTTCAGGGAGGCGACAATGAGCGACTGCGGATCCGTTCAGCCGAAGTCTTGAGCGAACTCGGTCTCAAAGGATATTCAATCGGCGGACTTGCTGTGGGAGAACCGCAGGAAACCATGCTGGCTGTACTCGATTACACATGCGATGCGCTGCCGGAAACCAAACCCAGATATCTGATGGGTGTTGGCACACCTGACGATATCCTGAAAAGCATATGGCGTGGTGTTGATATGTTCGATTGCGTGATGCCCACAAGGGCAGGGCGCCATGGCCAGGCTTTCACCCGGTTTGGCAAGATTAATCTGCGGAACGCTCGCCATGCTGAGGATCATCGTCCGCTTGATGATAAATCTAGTTGTCCAGCAACGCGGGATTACTCACGTGCATATCTCCATCACTTGGTAAAGTGCAATGAAGCATTGGGTGGCATGCTGCTAACTTGGAATAATCTGGCCTATTACCAGGATTTGATGGCCGGCGCGAGACTGGCCATCTCTGA
>CAWUJF010000581.1:0-2665 GCA_963922405.1 uncultured Hyphomicrobiales bacterium
GCCTGTTCGTATGATATCGGACAGCACAAATGGGAAGACCGATTTATAGGTCTCAACGATTTTGGTGGTCCGGTCCATCGCGTTGATAACGAACAGATTCATGCCCACCTGTGGTGTTATTTATACGTCTTCCACGTAGATCAACACCAATATGCCGAACCAGATGGCGGTTTCTTCTGGTGTTAATCCAAACTCCAGAACCGAGATGATCGGGAAGAAAATCGGTACTGTCAGCAGAATCATAGAAAGCGAGTCCATGACACAGCCAAACACAAGATAAAGACCCAGAATGATGATCAGGATGAACCAGGGATTGAAACCCTGTTCAACGATAAAGCCTGAGATTTCCTGAGGCACTTGAGAGAGCGCCAGGAAAGAATTGTAAAACCCAGCACCCAATACAATGATGAAGATCATTGCGGTATTTGAGGCCGTTGAAAAAATCGCGTTAGAAAATGAAAACCGGTTCAGTCCGCCATTCGCCCATGCAATTATTGCTGTTCCAGCGGCACCGATTGCAGCAGCTTCTGTCGGGGTAAACCAGCCCAGATAAATACCACCCACCACGAGGAAAAATACAACAAGCACGGGCCATACATCAAAGAGAGCTTTGAAGCGTTCAGCATAGGGAACCCGTTCGCGAAGCTGAGCATTGCCCGGGTTCAATCTCATGACGATTGAAATGGTTATGATGTATCCAAGTGCCGCTAAAAGGCCAGGAATGAACGCGGCCAGAAACAGTTTCGCTATGTTCTGCTCGGTCAAAATCGCGTAGATGACCAACACAACCGAAGGTGGGATCAATATCCCCAGTGTGCCGCCAGCGGCAAGAGTTGCTGTGGCCAAACCACCGGGATAGCCATAGCGTTTGAGTTCCGGTAATGCCACTTGCCCCATCGTGGCCGCTGTGGCCAGTGATGAACCGCAGATTGCACCAAAGCCAGCGCATGCTCCCACGGAGGCCATCGCCACTCCGCCTTTGCGGTGACCAAGCCAGGTCTCCGCGGCCTTAAACAGAGCTGTAGACATGCCTCCAAGGGTTGCAAACTGCCCCATCAGCAGGAAAAGCGGCACGATGGAAAGTGAGTAATTAGAAAACGTGGAATAGGTCTCGTTCTTCAATTTGGCGAGCACAACAATTGATCCGCCCGTAATCCACATCGTGCCACCCAGCCCGCAGATCAGCATGGCCAGGCCAATGGGCATCCGCAGGAAAATCAACAGTAGCAAAACCGGCATCGACCAGATGCCAATTTCCAGATTGCTCATGCAAGGTTCTCCTGTGACGGATCCTGCATCGCTTCCGGCTGCCGGATATCAACAATGCGCAGCCAGACAGCATAGATTGCAACGAGGCAAGCAATTACTGCTGCAGCACAGCAAGCAGCATAGCCCCACCATACCGGGAACTGCAGCATGAAGGTCGTTTCCCCATAGCGCATTTTGTCTGTGGTGCCCACGTATAGGCGCCAGGCAATAATGACCAGAACAAACGCGAAGATTACTTCCCACAATAGGGAAAGATATCTATTGAACCTTTCCGGCAAGGCGGATGTGAAGAGCTCCACACTCGCGTGAGAGCGTGTTAGCTGGCACAAAGGCAAGAACGCCATTATTGCAAAAGCAACGCCTGCTTCCACCAGTTCGAAATCTCCCACGATCGGGCCAAACTGAGTCAGGAAATCAGATAAAAAAGTGAGATTGGATTTTACGAAATCACTATGACCGAGTGTGTTCAACAACCTGCCAAGAATTGAAACGCAAGTAATCACTATCAGAAGCGACAATACAGTGCCCCCGATTAGCGCCATAAGACGCGCAAGTTTATGAACCATTGCTGTCATACGTTTCCGTCCCGCATGTTTTATTATGTAAACCAGACAAGCAAATTTTTAAAATAGAATGGCAGGCTCCAGGGAGCCTGCCAAAACATACTCTTACTTGGAGTATTTTTTGATCAGGTCTTGAGCTTCAGCAATCAATGCTTTGCCATCAATACCCTTAGAGTCCATGTCAGCAATCCATTTGTCGTAAACAGGCTGAGCAGCAGCACGCCACTTTGCAACTTCCTCATCGTTCAACGTGATGATGTTGTTTCCGGCAGCTGCAGCCTTTTCACGAGCAGGACCATCTGCTCCGGCCTGGGTTTCACCGGCAAATACGGAAAACTCTTCACCTGAATTTTCATCAATTGCTTTTTTAAGGTCATCAGGAAGGCTGTCATACTTTGCCTTGTTCATGGCGAGTACGAATGTAACCGTGTAAAGGGCGGTATTGGAAAATTCTGTATGGTTCTTAACGAGTTCAGGAACTTTAAGCGCTGCTGTTACTTCCCAAGGAATTGTTGTGGCATCGATAACACCTTTGGACAACGCCTCTGGTACAGCTGGAACAGGCATACCTACAGAAGTTGCGCCAAAGTTCTCAAACAGACTTGTCACCGTCCGTGATGCACCACGCACTTTAACACCTTGCAGGTCGGCTACTTCCTTGATTGGCTTATTGGAGTGAATAAGACCCGGACCATGCACCCAAGTGCCGAGGATTTTTACGTCTTTAAAATCCTGATCCTTCATGTGCTTTTCGAACATCTGCCAATAGGCGCGTGATACAGCACCAGCATCGGTCATCATAAATGGAAGTTCAAATACTTCAGTTCTCGGGA
>CAWUJF010000582.1:0-2661 GCA_963922405.1 uncultured Hyphomicrobiales bacterium
GGACATCATGAACATCAAGCAAAACGCAAACAGGGCTGCCAGTCTGGTTCGCCAACTTCTGGCGTTTTCCAGACGTCAGACATTGCGACCTCAAGTGCTTCATATGTCAGATGTCCTGTTTGATCTGCGCATGCTCTTGGATCGCCTAGCGGGTGACCGGGTTAATCTTCAGGTCAAACACGGACGCGACCTGTGGCCGATCAAGGCAGATGTGTCCCAGCTCGAACAAGTCATCGTTAATCTGGTGGTCAATGCGCGCGATGCGATGGACAATGATGGAAAACTTGAAATTCGCACGTCTAATCTGACTAAAGAGGAGTGCGAACGAGACCATAAATATCCGGACATGCAACCAGCAGATTATATGCTTCTCGAGATTGAAGACGAAGGCTCAGGCATGAGCGCGGAAGTTCTGGACAAGATTTTCGAGCCGTTTTTCTCCACAAAGGAAGTGGGTAAGGGGACCGGTCTCGGTCTTTCCACCGTCTATGGGATCATCAAACAAACTGGCGGATTTATTTATCCTGACAGTGAAGTTGGCGTAGGAACCAATTTCAAAGTCTATTTGCCGCGATATGTTCAAACGGAAGAGGAAATTGCTGAGGCAGAGAACGAAAAGCAGGGCAAAAAGGAAGAACCAGCTAAAGATTTAACCGGAAATTCAACCATTCTACTTGTTGAGGATGAAGATGCGGTGCGCGCGTTTGGATCAAGGGCACTCGTTTCTCGTGGTTACGAAGTGCATGAGGCCGCAAGTGGAGTTGAGGCACTCGAAGTCATGGAAGAATATGGCGAAGAGATAGACCTGGTAGTTTCCGATGTTGTAATGCCCGAAATGGATGGACCTACTCTTTTACGAGAACTCAGAAAAGATCATCCGGATTTGAAATTCATTTTCGTTTCAGGTTACGCTGAAGAAGCGTTTGCCAAGAACCTTCCTGAGGAAGAACGCGAGAAGTTCGGCTTCCTGCCCAAACCTTTCTCACTCAAGCAGTTGGCTACTACCGTAAAGGAAATGTTGGAGGAATAGGCGTTTCAAACCCATGCAAGAAAGTTCGAAATGAATCTTAAAGTTCCTCCACCTTTGCAAGCCCTCATCTGCATTGGATTAATTTGGCTCATTGCTCGCACTTTACCTGAATTCTCTTTTTCATTTCCAGGCCAAACCATTGCGGCAGTATTCGTTGCTGCAATTGGGGGCGCGACAGATGTGATATCGCTAAACTTCTTCATGCGGGCAAAAACAACAGTTAGCCCCATTTCACCTGAAAAGACCACATCTCTAGTCACAGATGGCGTATACAAATACACAAGAAATCCAATGTATTTGGGCCTTACATTCATATTAAGCGGCTTTGCCATTTGGCAGGGTAATTTGTTTGGTTTCGTTGGCGTCATTCTGTTCGTCGGATATGTCACACGCTTTCAGATCATCCCGGAAGAAACAATACTGCGTGAAAAATTCGGTCAGGAATATGAGGATTACTGCTCCAGAACTGGCAGGTGGTTGTAGCTACAAGTCACTGGTTTGTTGAAAGCTTGTATTTCTTCATCTCTTGCGGTGAAAAATAATAGAGTTGTTGGGGAGGTGTATCCAACGCATGCAACCACAGGTCCGGATCAACACCCATAACTTTGAGATGTCGTTTAATGTCAGCCGTGGTTTGCTGGGTGCTGGAGACAACTTCACCCTTTGGGCGCGTGTCATTGCGCGGTGCAAAGACCTGGTGAACACCTATTGCAGATTTATCGCCAGCAATACGTTCTTTACCGCCCACAAAAATCAAAGGGCAGGACGACGCACACAATTTGCCGTCCAGCACGGATGTGGTCCAGCCATTTTCACGAATGGTGTTTGAAATCTCCAATGCGTCGTAAACCGAGCCGCCTGGCGAATCCAGTTCGATACGATTGATATATTCTTTTATGTTCTCGACTTTTTCCGCAAACACCTGAGCCGTGCCCGGAACGATGTGTCCGATCATGTGAAGTTCCCCGGCGGATCGAAGCTCAATCGTCATGGGAGTATTCAGGATTTCCGGGGCGGTTGTGATGGCTGGACGTTTAGTCTGTTGTGAGTCATCCAGATTGGGATTGTCCGGTGCAAGAAAGGGAAGGACGGTGTCAGGAACAAGCTCAGGCAATGCTGCCGGCGTCTGTTCAATCTCCTGCATCACAAGGTTTCGATAGTCGAGTATCAGCGTCACAATGACAACCGTCAACACCACATAAAACAGGCCTTTTGCCAAAGCACCATCATCAAGGTGTCTTGCCTCTGAAGCGAATTTAGTCACCCGGTCACGTGCGGAAACGTATAATTTCTTTGATTGAACAAGGCGGTTGCTGGCTAACATAGCACCTATCGACTGTCTTCAATTCGTTTGCGCTGCGAAGCATCGATCGGCCGAAGAAGTGTCGTATTGTCCGACGTATCTTCATCTTCCTCATCGGCTTGTGGCTGTTCTTTATCGCTATCACTTGTCATTCCCTGATAAAGGGATACGGCCCTCATCATGTCCGCTGCACTCATTTTTTCAGCAGGATCGAGGGCCTGGTTTTCCTGTCTGATCGCAGAATGTGCCACACATAGAACCAATACCAATACAGCTGGCAGTAGATCGATCGAAATGGCGCCCGCCCAACTTGGCACGAAATCACCAG
>CAWUJF010000583.1:0-2656 GCA_963922405.1 uncultured Hyphomicrobiales bacterium
ATGATGCTCGCTTACCTTTACATCGGCAGATCGATTGCGATTACGGCCTTCCTTTTGCTGCCGCAATCACCGACCAGCGTGATTATATTCTCTGTGGTCCTTGGGGTTTTGTGGCTATCAACAGTGGCACCCACCAATGCACTGGTTGCGGTTATGTTTGGCACACGGCATCTTGGTCTACTGGGAGGTCTCGTCTTCTTCTCCCACCAGGTGGGTTCATTCCTGGGCGTATATTACGGCGGTTATCTGAGGGATATTTACGGTTCTTATGACATCGTATGGTGGCTTGCCGTGGGGCTGGGCCTGATGGCGGCAATCGTACACTGGCCTATTGAGGAGCGTGCTGTGGACCGCTCCCCTGTAACCGCTGATCAATAATCACTCCATGGGATTAAAAATGGCGCATGTCTCTGTGCCATGCGACAGGAGTTTACCGTCCAGTGTTTTAAGCGTGGCTTCAGCTGTGGCGAGCTTCCGGCCCATATGGACGACTTTTGCTTCACAGATCACTTCACCGGTCTTGTCAGTAATCGGGCGCACCAGGTGAACCTTGAACTCCGCGGTTGTGTAAGCAAGGCCTGCAGGCACTTTTGTCCAGACACAGCACCCAAGAGCTGAATCCATAATGGTTCCTGCCCATCCGCCATGCACCACACCAGCCGGATTATAGTGTTCACGCAGTGGAACACCGCGGAAAATCGCCTTTCCCTCTTCCACTTCGGTGAGGCGGAAATTCATCAGCTTGGACATGGGTGGAGGCGGTAATTCCCCAGCGATCATCCGGTTCATGAGATCCAGGCCTGAATTGGTTGCCAAAATCTCGGGAGGAATTGAGCCGAATTCCTGATTTTCATCGTGCCAGAACTTGTTCATTGATGACTTGCCTTTGTAATTGCTTTGATAAAACCTTGCCGTTCGTCCGGACTTAAAATGCCTCTAGGGTTATATATATGGCGTTCGAGAAAGAAACTACTGAGCTTAAATCCCAAATTGATCTGCAAAAATTGGGGGACCTTTCCCCATTCCTGATCGTGATGGTTGAGAAAAGCCGGTAATTCCAACATCTTATCTGCCCATGGCTTGCCTGCTTCCCGGCTGACCGCTCGCCCTGATTTGGGTGAAACATAGGTGAGTTCCCGTGTTTCGCCTGTGGCCGCACAACTATTCAGATCAAGGCCAAAGCCCAGCTCTTCCAGAAGTGCTAGCTCAAAGCGGACCATCAGGCTGGCAGCAATCTCGAAATGCTCGAAGTTGTCGAGCAGCACCATTGCGGCATTATATAGTTGAGGGTGCGGATCGCGTTCCGGGAGCAGACGCAGGTGGGACGCAAGCGTCTGAATTCCGTAGATGCCGATCTGGCTTTGCATCAGGTCAGCAGCCCTGAGCGTTCCCGGTTCCAGGGTGAAAGACCCCAAATGCTCCTCCAAACGCGCGCGCCAACTGACTGTTGCTGAATTGCCGGGCTGAAGAACTGGGCGCATTCTTGAGGAGCGGCCTCCTCTCACAAGGCCCATGTGACGGCCATGGCCAAGCGTCATCACCTCAACAATGGCAGAAGATTCACCATGGTTGCGGCTGCCGAGAATCAGACCTTCATCTTGCCATTCCATAGCTAATGTTTGCGGCTATCCTACCGGGAATTCAAGTCCCATTTCGCGGTAGCGATCAGGATCATCGCCCCAATTCTCACGAACTTTGACGAACAGGAACAAATGTACCGGTTGCTCAACCAGTTCCGTGAGTTCTTTTCTGGATGCGGTGGAAATAGCCTTGATGGTCTCGCCTTTTTTGCCGATCACGATCTTTTTCTGGCTTTGGCGCTCCACATAGATGACCTGACTGATCTTGACGGAACCATCCTTCTTTTCTTCCCATTGCTCTGTCTCCACATGGGAGGCATAGGGGAGTTCCTGATGTAGCCGCAGATAAAGCTTTTCTCTGGTCACTTCAGCTGCCAGCATGCGCAACGGCAAATCGGAAACATGATCCTCCGGATAAAGATAGGGACCTTCCGGCAGGTTTTCTGCCAGATAATCCATAAAGTCTGCGCAGCCATCACCATTAAGGGCAGAAACCATGAATGTCTTTTCAAACTCGTGCGATTCATTCAACCGGGCCGTCAATTCCAGTAACTGATCACGCTGGACCTGATCGATTTTATTGATCAGCAAAATCTTGGGGCCTGAAACTGTTTTCAAGTTCTCCGCAATTTTTTCAATGTCGTCTGTCAGGCCACGTTCCGCATCGATCAGGAACACTGACAAATCTGCGTCGCGTGCACTGCCCCATGCGGTTGAAACCATCGCTTCGTCAAGCCTGCGGCGTGGTGCGAATATGCCTGGCGTATCGATGAAGACAATCTGCGCGCCATTGTGCATGGCGATGCCTCGCATGATCGCACGCGTTGTTTGGACCTTATGGGTCACAATCGAAATCTTGGAACCCACAAGCTGGTTCATCAGCGTGGACTTGCCAGCATTGGGAGCACCGATCAGTGCAACAAAACCTGATCGCGTGGATTGAGACGGGTCACTCAAGACTTTTTCCCTTCAGAATCGGAATTGCACTCATTTTCTTCTTTCCAGATACCCTCCCGCACAAGGAGTTCACGGGCAGCATGTTGTTCTGCCAGGCGTTTGGAGCGTCCCCTGCCCGT
>CAWUJF010000584.1:0-2655 GCA_963922405.1 uncultured Hyphomicrobiales bacterium
AGTGTTTTCCAGGATCTGTTCGGCAACAATCTCAGCGGTTGGCGCAGCGAGCGTCCACCCAAGATGACCGTGACCCGTATTGAAATAAACACCTGGCTTTTTCCCTGCACCAATCTTGGGAAGCATGTTCGGCATCATTGGGCGAAGTCCTGCCCAAGGCACGGCATATTCAGTAGAAATATCGGGGAATAGTTTCTCACACCATTTGACCAATGGCTTGATACGATCATCGCGTATGTCCAGATTGTAGCCATTGAATTCTGCAGTTCCAGCAATCCTGAACCTGTCCTTGCCAAGACGGCTCGTCACAATTTTTGCCTTGTCATCCAACAGACTTACCCACGGAGCAGCATTCTGACTTTGTTCGTCATCCAGATTTACGGTTATGGAATATCCTTTTACGGGATAAATATTTACACGCTCACCCAGTTGAGATGCCAGTTCTTTACTTCTCACACCAGCACACAAAACGACTGCATCAAACTCATCTTGTAGGGATAAGCCTGCTTCATCCCGCCATTGAACTTCGGTGGTGTTTTTGCGACTAACCAATTTGAATACGTTACTGCCATAGTGGAATTCGACCCCTTTGTGTGCACAGGCCAGTGATAAACCACGGGCATATTTGTGAATATCGCCGGTGAAATCACTTTCTGTGTAAAACCCACCTACAAATTCACGATTCAATGCTGGTTCTAGTTGTCTGATTTCCTGACTGTTGACTTCAGTTCTTTCCAATCCGCCCTCTGATAAAAGAGCGTTCACCTGTTTTGCATGATCAAATTCTTTCTTGTCATCGTAGAAATGTAATATGCCCCTGTTCTCGCAAGCGAAATCGAAGTTTTCACGTTCTGCGTGTTCCTTGAGATATGCTCTTGCTGCCATGGCCAGGCGTACCGTTTCGACGGTATATTTGCGGTAGCCCGGAATGTGAGCCATAAACTCGGCCATCCATGAATACTTATGCCAGCTTGGTTTTGGGTTCACCAGTAACGGGGCACCCGGTTCAAACATCCATTTGATACCTTTAAAAATTGTAGCCCAACGGTTCCATGTTTCAGCATTAGATGCAGACAACTGACCACCATTGGCAAAGGACGTTTCCATAGCTGCATATCGGTTTCTGTCAAAGACCGTTACTTCAAAGCCTCTTTGCAACAGGGAATAAGCAGTTGTAATGCCGGTTATTCCGGCTCCGATAACAGCAATTTTCTTCATAATTGGTTCCTTTCAGAAGACAGTTTACAAGCCGGTGTTCCGGCACTTTCCCATCTGTCTTGGAACCTGAGAGCTTTGGTCGGAAACTATTCGACCTTTCTCCTTCGGCGGATGAAATAAATCATCTCTCTCCAGATAGCCGCAGTTGACGCAGTTCTTTTGCCTGAGAGTTTCCGGGATGTTGCTCCTTCGGCGCCGAGTATATCGGTCTCTCCTACGTTCTGCATAAAGGCGAGGTCTCTCTACAACATCAAGGTAATTATCACAAGACAAAAGCTAAAACTTGCAATAATGATTGTGTTAACGTATATGTCGTGCAAATTCTCGACAGTTTTTCGGGAGTGGGAGCCAAAAGCCCCCGCTCTTTTTTATTGCCTGAAGAAACCAAGGCGCTGAATTTATGAACGATAAAAGAAGCATAGTGGAAATTGGTGTGGAAGCCCGCATCGCCGCCATCATAGAACCAGAGATTGAAGATCTGGGCTATCGATTGGTGCGTGTAAAGCTGTCTGCTATTAATGGTTCCACGCTGCAAATCATGGCGGAACGCCCGGATGGGACGATGAATGTGAGTGATTGCGAAAATGTTTCTCGTGCTATTTCGCCAATCCTTGATATCGAGGACCCGATAGATCGCGCTTATCATCTTGAAGTTTCATCGCCGGGAATTGACAGGCCCCTTGTCCGAGTTTCAGATTTTTCCACTTGGGTTGGTCATGTGGTAAAATTGGAAACCCGACAAATGATCAATGGGCGCAAGCGTTATAAAGGTGTCATTCTCTCTGTAGATGGAGAGGATGTTAAGTTTCGTCGTGAAGCACCGGGCCCGGATGAAGACCCGGAGTTCATCATCCCTGTCAATGAAATCAAGGATGCAAAGCTGGTTCTGACAGATGACTTAATTGAAGAGGCTCTCAAGCGCGACAAGGCACTGAGAGTTGCGAACGGGATTGAGGACGCAGACGAATTTAGTTCGGATCATTGATCCATATATGAAATTTTGAATTGCCTAAACACGAGACAAGCAATTCGGCATTTGAATATTCTGCACCGTGCAGATCAGAAGGAGAAGATCATGGCAGTCAGCGCAAACAGGCTGGAATTGGTACAGATCGCGGAAGCTGTAGCCCGCGAAAAAGCCATCGACAAAGAAATCGTTATCTCAGCGATGGCAAACGCGATCGAGAAGGCTGCAAAGTCCCGATATGGACAGGAAACAAATGTTCACGTGCAGGTCGACCCGAAGACCGGAGACATCAATTTGAAACGTCTTTTGGAAGTGGTTGAGCATGTGGATGATCACACCACGCAAATTTCTCTTGAGCTTGCACGGGACAAAGAGGCTTCAATTGAACTGGGTGATTATGTATCAGAACCGCTTCCGCCGATGGACTTTGGCCGAATTGCTGCACAATCAGCAAAACAAGTTATTGTCCA
>CAWUJF010000585.1:0-2652 GCA_963922405.1 uncultured Hyphomicrobiales bacterium
CGGCACCCTCGCCCATTACAAACCCGTCTCTTTCAGTGTCATAGGGACGAGATGCGGCTTGGGGGTTGTCATTGTAGCTTGTGGAGAGCGCTTTACAGGCTGCAAACCCTGCCATGGACAGCCTACAAACCGGTGATTCTGTACCACCAGCGACCATCACGTCCGCATCACCAAACATGATAAGACGTGAAGCATCACCAATTGCGTGTGCACCAGTGGAACACGCTGTCACCACCGAGTGGTTAGGACCTTTAAGGTTATGCTTTATTGAAACCTGACCTGAAGCCAAATTGATAAGACGCCCTGGAATAAAGAAAGGGCTAACCCGGCGTGGTCCACGATCTGCCAGCAACAGAGAGGTCTGCTCGATCCCCTGAAGTCCGCCAATGCCGGATCCCAGAAGGACACCCGTTCTGAAGCAGTCTTCATCCTCTGTTGGATGCCAATCTGCATCATTCAAAGCCATTTCACTGGCCGCCATGCAGTAAATGATAAACGGATCTACTTTTCGCTGTTCTTTTGGCTCCATCCAATCATCCGGATTGAAGGTGCCATTGGCTCCATCTCCAAACGGTATCTGACAGGCAATTTGAGCAGCTATGTCATCAACTTGGAAATTTTCGATTTTGCCTGCTGCATTTTCGCTTGAAAGAATTTTCTTCCAGGTTTCTTCCGCTCCGCATGCCAGTGGCGATACCATCCCGACACCGGTAATTACTACCCGTCTCATTAGACTCCCCTTATGTTTTTGAACAATTTAGCCGGATGGAAAAAGATATGCCAGCCCCGAATAAGACAAAGGCGGCCCGTTCAGGACCGCCACTAAATCCAAGCAATTAGTTGCGAAGTTTACGCTTTTGCTTTTTCAACAAATTTGATTGCATCGCCAACGGTCTGGATGGTTTCTGCAGCGTCGTCAGGAATTTCCACGTCGAATTCTTCTTCAAACGCCATTACAAGCTCAACGTTATCGAGGGAGTCAGCACCAAGATCATCAATGAAACTTGCGTTCTCGGTTACTTTTTCAGCATCTACATCCAGATGCTCTACAACGATTTTTTTGATGCTTTCAGCGATATCACTCATATTCAGCCCTCGACTGTTTGGTTATTCCTGTTTTTCAGGTTTTCTGTTGATCAGATGCGATAGCCAAGCGCAAATTGCAAGGGCTATTCGTTAATTTCTGCGGTCGGGTAACACAATTTACAGCAAACTTAAAGGCCAAAGCGCTATTAAATTAACCAAAATCGGCACTTCCTGTTAAATCATTGCCATCCCGCCATTCACATGTATGGTCTGCCCGGTCACATATCCACCTTCGTCACTTGCCAAATAAAGGACTGCTGACGCGATGTCGTCACCTACTCCCATTTTCTTCATGGGAATGGCACCCATAATTGCTTCTTTTTGCTTATCATTCAGCTTGTCTGTCATGGCTGATGCGATAAATCCGGGTGCAACACAGTTTACAGTCACTCCGCGTGAGGCAATCTCCTGGGCCAATGACTTGGTAAATCCGATCATGCCGGCTTTTGACGCACAGTAGTTAGCCTGGCCAGGGTTACCAGTTACCCCGACGATGGATGTGATGTTGATAATTCTGCCACCCTTGCGGCGCATCATCGGATAAGCGATTTCTTTTGTGAGCCGGAATACAGATGTGAGGTTGATGCGCATTACATCATCCCAATCTTCATTCGACATGCGGGCAAACAAACCGTCGCGAGTGATTCCAGCGTTATTTACCAGAATGTCCACACCTTCCAGTTTCTCCTCAGCATCTTTGCCCAGTTGTGAAACTGCGTCCAAATCGGACAAGTTTGCTGGTAAGACAACAGTACGATCGCCCAGTTCACCAGCAAGTTCATTGAGTTTTTCTTCCCTTGTTCCATGCAAACCCACAATGGCACCCTGTGCGTGAAGCATGCGGGCCACTGCTTCGCCGATGCCTCCGGAAGCGCCAGTAACGAGGGCTTTCTTTCCTGTAAGATCAAACATTCTTTTTCTCCTTACTAAGCGTTTACGGCTTCCATAGCTGCATCGATATCATCAGTTGTTGCAACGTTGATGCTTTTCAAATCGCGATTTATCCGTCTGGCTAGTCCGCTTAGAACCTTTCCTGATCCCACTTCCATGAGTTGGGTAACACCATTTTCACCCATCCACTGCACACTTTCGCGCCAACGAACCTGGCCGGTTACCTGTTCAACCAGACGGTTGCGGATTTCATCTGGATCTGAGATAGGGGCAGCAAGTACGTTTGCGACCAATGGGACGCAAGGTGAATTCATTTCCACCTCTGAAAGTGCTTCAGCCATAGCGTCAGCAGCAGGTCCCATTAAAGTGGAATGAAATGGTGCAGAAACCGGCAACAAAAGCGCACGCTTCGCACCTTTTTCCGATGCCAAAGATACAGCTTTTTCCACAGCTGACTTTGCACCTGAAATCACCAATTGGCCACCACCATTGTCGTTTGCGATCTGGCAAGCGCCAGTCTCATTTGTCTGAGAACAAATTTCTTCCACATCGGCATGTTCCAGACCTATGATCGCCGCCATGGCACCCTCACCCACCGGGACAGCAGCCTGCATGGCATTGCCGCGAATACGTAGTAGCCGCGCAGCATCAGTAATGGAAAACGTGCCCGCTGCA
>CAWUJF010000586.1:0-2651 GCA_963922405.1 uncultured Hyphomicrobiales bacterium
GTGCGATACTTTCCTGCTCTATGTTATTGCCGGCATTGGTGGCTTTCGGACTGAATGAAGTTCAAATCGGTTATCGCATATTGCTCTACGGAGCATTGGGAGCGTTTATATCGGTTGCAATCCTCCTCGCAATTCGCGGACGGCAATTTGGTCTCGAGCGCAATACAGCTATCATACTGGGTGTCGTAAGTTGGATTGCGTTTCCGGTGATCCTTGCTGTCCCTCTGCTCGATGTGGCGCAGATCAGTTTGGTTGAAGCACTCTTTCAGTCAGTATCGGCACTTACCACAACCGGAGCGGTCATATTCGAAAATGTGGACGCTGTTCCACGCTCAATCATTTTCATGCTGGCTCAAATCCAGTGGTTGGGTGGGTTTTTGACGCTCATAACCCTTGTGCTCGTCCTTGCACCCTGGGAGGTGGGAGGATTGCCTCAGGTGGGCAGTGCCAGTGTCGCGGCATCTATTGTTGCTTCCCATAGCAGACTGGTTTCGTTCTGCGGTCAGCTCTTACGAATCTATCTGTTTCTGACACTCATGTGTTTCCTGTTTTTAGTGCTTGCCGGTGTCTCCCCATATAACGCGAGTATCCTGAGCTTCACCGCGCTTTCCACTGGTGGTGTGGTTCCTTCTTCTGAAAGCCTAGATATTCTTTTGGGGATGTCGGGCATGTTTGTAATGGCATTGTTTCTATTGATTGGCGCAACCAGCATTTTCTGGCATCAGGATATTTTTGAATTCCGATATGGTGAGCTTCTCAGACACAGGGAAAGCTACTTTGTGGTAGCCGTTGTTTGTGGTCTTTCCGCTTATATCGCCATAAACCTGTTTGTCGCTGCTGGTTCTCCAGACGTCCTGCCACGCAGAACTGCTCTCGCAGAAGGCGTGTTAAATGCCTCTTCCATAGTTTCCACATCGGGATTGCAGTCACGACCCGGGGTGTTCTCACTGCTCCCGGCGAGCCTCGTTCTACTGCTGATTTTCATAGGTGGAGGATGTTACTCCACTTCGGGCGGCATAAAATTCTTCCGCATCGGCGGCATCTTTTCTTTATCAAGACATGACCTCGACAAACTCGTTTATCCAAATGCCGTAAGTCCCACGCGCTTTGGCAATACGAAGTTTGATACGGAGTTCATGAAAGCCGTATGGAGCCTGTTTGCGATAGTGATATTTGTTGTGGCTGTTGGCGTTTGTACCTTGGCTGCTACCGGCATGGAATTTCAAATCGCATTCACAGCAGTGATTTCAGCCGTCTCCAATGCCGGCCCTGTTTATAGTCAGGATTGGGCTGGAGGGACCGCTGATCTTTGGCCTACTTATGGTGCAATGAATGGCCTACAACAGAGCGTGTTGGGAATTATTATGTTACTTGGACGTTTGGAAGTTATTTCGGTGATTGCATGCTTCAGCGTTCTTGTGCGTTCGTTGAAGTAAATTAAAGTTTCTACCAAATGAGATGAATTGGACAGTTGACATTTCACAAAACTGTACCAATGTGAAGCTATGGAACGAGTGTGTGATAGGATATGAGTTTCGTAAATGGTGTGGAGTCTTAATAACTTGTGTGAAAGCTTATAGAATTCTAAGAGTTTTTGCAGTTTCTCCAGGCAAAGATAAAAGAAAGAAAAATAATGGCCGAGAAATCCCAAAATCTTCAGGACGCATTTCTGAACGAGGTCCGGAAACAAAAAATCCCCTTAACAATATTCCTGGTAAATGGTGTCAAACTTAACGGAGTGGTTAGCTGGTTTGATAATTTTTGCGTTCTGCTAAGACGCGATGGAATATCACAACTCGTGTACAAACACGCGATATCCACCATTATGCCGGCATCTCCTGTGCTGATGGGAGATAAATCAGAAGATAGTGAATGATGAAATTCGGATTTTGCTTCCGTAGGTCACTGTAAATTGGCTGATACGGAAAAAGGAAAAAACGAAAAATTTCAATGGACAGCGCAAGAAGCTCAAAAGCCCGAGCGTGCGATCATACTCGTCCCCGAATTCTCTCAACCCACTGAACGATCCAGAGCCTCCCGGGTAGAGGAAGCTGTGGGCTTGGCCATGGCTATCAATCTGGAAGTTGTCGAGTCCGGTGTCGTTCCAATCAAGGTACCAAAACCAGCGACACTATTTGGCAGTGGTAAGGTTGATGAAGTGGCTGGTGTTATCAAAGCATCAGACATCGGCCTAGCAATCATTGATCATGCGATTTCTCCAAAGCAGCAGCAAAATCTGGAGAAAGCCTGGAACTGCAAAGTGCTGGACCGTACCGGTCTGATCCTGGAGATATTTGGTGAGCGTGCACAGACCAAAGAAGGGCGGTTGCAAGTAGAACTGGCCCATCTGAATTATCAGAAGGGGCGACTGGTTCGCAGCTGGACCCACCTCGAGCGTCAGCGTGGCGGATTGGGGTTTGTCGGTGGGCCAGGCGAGACACAGATCGAAGCTGACCGTCGTCTCATTCAGGAGCGCATCAATCGACTTGAAAGAGATCTCGAAAAAGTAAGACGTACCCGGGAACTACACCGGAACAAAAGAAAGCGCGTGCCTCATCCTGTTGTTGCACTGGTTGGCTATACCAATGCTGGCAAGTCCACTCTGTTCAACCATCTGACCGGCGCTCAGGTATTTGCCAAGGACTTGTTGT
>CAWUJF010000587.1:0-2638 GCA_963922405.1 uncultured Hyphomicrobiales bacterium
AAATTCTGGTCAGGGATGAAGGATTTGAACCTTCGGCCTCCGCAGTCCAAGTGCGGCGCTCTAACCAGGCTGAGCTAACCCCTGATGAAAGAGATGGGCGACAAGTGGGTGCAAAACGTTTCCTGCTCTACCTACTGAGCTACGCTGCCATAGTTGGCGGCAGCGACGGGACTCGAACCCGCGACCTGGCGATTAACAGTCGATGTAGTTCTGCAGGCATTCGCCCAACTCTTCTGTTCGTTTTTGTCTTGGCGACAAGGAGGTGATGAAACCTTTTCAACCCGATGTTCTGCTTACTTGAACTATTTTGCTGTTTCGCAAAATTGTGGTGCTAACCACAAATCTTCGGGAGGTGGACAAATGTAGTTCCATCTTCATTCGCCAAGTATGTTTCCTTTCAATTTGCTCCGGCGACGAAAGGTGAAGAAACAGTTCGGGGCTCCCGCCTCAGGGATGGATACCATCCCCGCCTGAAGGCGCTTGCTTGGAGGGGAGTCGAACCCGCATCAGAGTACCCCTGGAGTGAGCAATGTAGTTCCTTCGGCATTCGCCGGATTTAATTCCTTTTCTCAGTTCCGGTGACAAGGGGTGATGAAACATCAGATTTCCAGATATGATGTAGTTCCATCCGCATTCACCGGATAAATTCCGTTTTTGTTGGAAGCGGATTTGAATAACCCGCTTCCGCATTGTTATAGGTCTACAGCTTCGATCTCACCGACCCAGTGATCCGGGCCGAGGCGATCTTCAGCAAAAGCTGCGATCTGATCAAAAACCGCATCAGAGAACCCACCGATGTTCAAAACATCGTTTCGAGACTTGGCCTGCGTTGTGCCGTATGGCGCAATATCGATACAGACCAATTTTGCTTTCGGGTTACGCTTCTTGAGCTTTTCCCAGTTGCGCATCATGGGTGTTCCCATGAAATTGCGACCGGCATCGGCCCAAGATTGGTTGTCTGACACAAAGATCACCAGATCCGGTGCCTGTTTACGATCGATCAGCCATTCCAAAGGTGCAGAACAGTTGGTTCCACCACCAGCCAGGTCTGACAGACGCTTTGCGTTGGTCAGGATCGTGTCACGCGCTTCAAGTTTCGCATCGCGAACCTCGAACTCGAATGGCAGAACCTGTGTTCCGCGGTTGCGTCGCAAAAAGGCCGCTGATACCAGTGCTGCAATGTCCACGAAGGTCGTTGCAGTGGTTGCACCTTTTCGGTAACCCGTTACAGGCCAGGTCATGGAACCGGATACGTCCGGGCACACAACTACCTGTCCATCAATCTTCGGCACGTTCGATACCGCGATCTCCATCGCGTCATGCAAAGCGTCTCTGATTTCTGCAGGAATATCCGCAGAAAGTGACTGATAGGCCGTCATCAACTGGTACGGAAAAGCCCGTGCCTTTTTGATGCGTTCCGGGTCGCGCAGGATCGTAGCAACATCTTTCGTAACACCTTTGATGCCGAAAGCACCTTGGCGCTGGAAAGTGTTCAGGTTCATGCGCACCATTTGCCAGCTTCCATTACGCGCAATCTTTGCCCATTTTCTAGCCGTTAATGGTAGATGCGTCAGCATCTGGAACGGAACGTCCGGTAAAGGACCGCCACCATTTTCTTTATACGCAAGGTACTCACGCACATCCTTTGGCAGCAACTCCAGGTCGCACGGTTTTCCGATCAACCAGGCAAATAAAGCATCACGCTCTGCATTGTCCGGTTTCGGGTGAACCATCTTGATCACGTCAGACAAAGATGGGTCATTACCGATTGATGCCTGTAGCAATTGTCGATCTGTTGCGGACTTTAACCAGCCGGACACAAGTGCTTTTGGACGTGTGCCCAAAGACTTTCTTCCAGTCTGGCCAGAACGCATGATCTGGACGAAGTTGCGCAACATCTTTCCGTTCGTAACAACACGCGGGAACACAACAGAAAACAGTTGAGTATCACGTGAAGCCAGAATCGCGAGCAGCAATGCAGGCATATCTTTCATATGACCTTTTTCACGAACGTGAATTGCAGTCTTTGCAAGAAATTCCGGTGTTACCTTATTAGCAACATCCAGGACAGCTCCCAACTCAACTGAGGCGGATTGGTAAAACAAGTCACCTATCGTGCCAGTCATTGCCAGTTGGGCAAGTTTCTGCCGGTCTTGATAAGTATAGGCCGGAGCTCCTGCTTTGTTCATTGCATCAGCTTTCGGGAGCATCCGGCCTCGAAGTGACGCAAACACGGATTTGTTTGCCATTTTCTCATTCCTTCTTTTGTACGGATGCAGTTTCGCTGAGAACGGGCAGCTGAAAAAGAAAAAACGTAATTCTCTTAAAATATTGAATCTATTATCTATTTTTCTATTTAGCCAAAATTGAATCCAAATTATATATTTATTTTTATAAGAATATATCCTATTAGATAACAATGAAGAAAAATGTGGTAATCGGATTTCTGGGCACTCAGCTGGATGCGGGTAAGAGAAGGCGTTGGCGGCCGTCAATCGCACTAACCCAACACGTGGATTTTCCTGTTGAGCGTCTTGAGCTCATCTATGATCATAGATTTTCCAGGCTTGCGCATTCGATAAAGCGTGAAATTGAGGAAGACCACGCGGCCACAGAGGTTTTGCTTCAGCAAATTGAT
>CAWUJF010000588.1:0-2620 GCA_963922405.1 uncultured Hyphomicrobiales bacterium
CCGCGTTTTGCCAAGGTGTCACTCTCGCTGTTCTGCCACCAAAGGAATTTGGCACCCCAAGCCACTAACAGGCTGCAAAATGCGAGGAACGGCAGGAATGCAATCTGCCATACGCCAAAACTTGCGCTCAGTAAAATGCCGCATGAGAGCGCAAACAACAGGTAGCAAACCGGTGTCAGGCCAGTATTCCAGGAAGGCACTGTCTTCAATTGTGTGTAGATCATTGCCGTAGTGAATACAGTGGCAATTGCTCCGACACTCATCAGAATTCCGAGTAATTCAATACGAGTGTTAAAAAACACCCAAAACAGACCGTATATACCAAACATGATCAGGGTTATTACAGCACAAACGCCTTCTCGGGATAACCAGGAAGACTGCCATTGGGAAAATGCCCGCCAAGCCCGTTCTGGATGCCCCAGGTGGAAGGTGGAAGAGATCAGACCAGCAACTGCCAAACCGCCAGCGATTACGCAGGCAAGGAATGCTCCAAGACCACCTTCCGGCATTGGGATACCCAAGCCCATCAGAGCCATAAAGCCAAATCCGGCACCGGACGTTACTGTAAAAAAGATAACTGAGACAGCGGGATGCATTACAGCGCCTCCAAAGTTTTATCGAGCCAGCCAAGGAAGCCTTTAGCATCCAATTTCTTGGGCGCTTCGTTACTAGGTGCCACGTTGTTATGCGTTTTGGGACGAGGCGGAAGATATTTGTTTACTGGCTTTGTACCCTGCTCCGGCATCAGATCCATTCCACCACGTTCGGCGACTAATTTCGAGATATCGGAATTTGGATCTCCCAGATCGCCAAAGTGTCTGGCCTCTGCAGGACACGTGCGTACACAAGCGGGCACTCTGTCTTCTTCTGGTAGATTGTCGTTGTAAATGCGGTCCACGCATAGAGTACACTTCTTCATTACGTTTTCGACCGGGTCCATTTCTCTAGCCCCGTAAGGACATGCCCAAGCGCAAAGCCCACAACCGATGCATTTGTCCTCCTCAACAAGGACAATTCCGTCTTCACCACGCTTGTAACTGGCGCCTGTTGGGCAAACGGTTACGCAAGGTGCGTCATCACAATGCAAACAAGATTTAGGAAAGTGCACGATTTGTGCGGGTGCATCTTCTGGAGTTACTTCAAAAGTGTGAATTCTATTGAGCCAGGATCCAACTGGGTCTGCGCCATACGCATCCAGGTCTGATAGCGGAGCGCCATAACCACCGGTATTCCATTCTTTACAATTTACAACACATGCGTGGCATCCCACACAGGTATCGAGGTCGATCACAAGACCCAGTTTTTTCTCGGATCTTTGTGTTGGAAGTGAAGTCATTTGTCCCACTCCTTCCCATATTCAATATTCACTGGTGTGGAGCCACTCTTTTTTTGCCTCTGGAATTGCGGTTCTGTCGGTCCGGTCTGGTTTGGAGCCTTCTCAATATTGACCTTAAGATCAAACCAGGCCGCTTGCCCGGTAATCGGGTCAGAGTTAGACCACCGCATACCATCTCCCTTAGGTGGTAATAGTTCATAGATGAGGTGATTTAGCAGAAAACCTTTTTGAGCTTCCGGTGAATCAGGATCAAGGTTCCATGCCCCTGCCCGTTTGCCGATAGCATTCCAAGTCCACATGGTGTTCACATTGACAGCATCCATTCTTTTCACCTGAACTTTAATCGAGCCGTGGTGAGAAGAAATTTGCGCCCAATCGCCGTCTTTAAGGCCTTTGGCATCGCAGATCGATCCCGGTACAAATAAAGGATTGGAACCGTGAATCTGGCGGAGCCAGGCATTTTGTGACCCCCATGAATGATACATCGCAGCCGGGCGTTGTGTCAGAGCATGATATGGGTACAGGGTTTCACTGGTAGATTCACCCTCGAAAGTTGGATACCAAATTGGCAAGGGATCCATGCAATTAAGAATGCGATCTTTGTGCGTTTCTGGCGCCTTTGGCTCTATCTTTCCTTCAGCGCAGAGTTGGAAACGTGCCAAGGGCTCTAGGTACAGTTGGAATACGTTTTCTACTGGTCCATCTTGTAGACCCATTTCAACAGCCCAGTCCTGCCAGTGTTTGTTGGCATGTTTAAAGTAACGTGCTTCTTCAGGAAGGTGAGCTTCAAAGAAACCACCATTTTCTATGTAAGCATCTATCTGATTTGGGTTAGGCTCACCACGACCATGCTTCTCGCCATCTTTGCCACGCCAACCTGCCAGCGGACCCACGCCCGGTTTGCGTTCATGGTTTGCCATATAGTCGGCGTAGTCTTTGAACTTCGCAGTTCCGTCTTCATTGGTCATGCCAGGAAGACCAAGGCGTGCGCCCAGTTCAATCAATACTGATTGGAACCCTTTTACATCACGGCCTGCAGCCTGTGTTGAAGGATCAACCACCGGCCAACGAATTGAGTCAGCCATAACATCCGGTTCGCAGATCGGGCGATCCAATAGCGAAATACAGTCATGGCGTTCCAGATAGGTGGTATCTGGCAGCACAAGGTCTGCGTAAGCGACCATTTCAGAGTTGTAAGCATCCGCATAGATGATTTTCGGAATGACGTATTCGCCGTTTTCATCCTTGTCTTCCAGCATCTGCATTACGCCGCGGGAATTCATA
>CAWUJF010000589.1:0-2617 GCA_963922405.1 uncultured Hyphomicrobiales bacterium
CAATTTTGTTCATCAGTGTTCTTACACCATCTGCACCGTATTGAGGCTCCTGCATTGCCAGTGCAATCAGATCATAATCTTGCGGGTGAGCGTCGTCCGGCGTTACTGCATCTACCTTTCCAGGCAGATCATCAGAATGATATTCCTGGTATTCATCGCCACGTTTTAATTGAAGTCGAACAACAGTGCCCTCGTTGTTGATCAGTGCGGCAGTTTGCTCGCGACAAACTAACGAAACATCATGGCCCGCCATAAGTAATTTTGTGGACAGCAAAGAGCCGTATGAGGCTCCAAGGATTAGTATTTTCATGCAGGTTCCTTAAAACTACTTTCTGTTGTCTCGTGCCTATTTACCGCGCATTTTGCTCAAAGCAAATTTTGCGATTGGAAACAGAATTAAAATCAGTGCAATCACAGTTATTGGACCTGCAATTGGCCTTGTAAAGAAGATCGAAAAACTACCATCAGAAAACAGCAGGGATTGTCTCAAGGTTGGCTCTGCGATTGGTCCAAGAACAATGGCCAATACTGCAGGAGCAAGTGGGTAGTCAAGCATGCGTAAAACAAGCGCACCGAATCCAAAGAATACCATCAACCAGACTTCATACATGTTTTGATAAGCGGCATAGGTTCCAACAAGCGATAGCACAAATATCATCGGAGCCAGAATTGTAAACGGCATGCGCAGCATCCACAGAAATAATGGAATAAAGGCCAGATTTACGATCACTGCCACAACGTTCGAAATATAAAATGAGCCAATTAATGGCCATACAAAATCCGGTTGATCAGTGAAAAGAAGTGGTCCGGGCTGCAGACCCCATATGACCATGCCTGCGAGCAATACAGCAGTCGTTGGTGAACCCGGAATACCAAGCGTCATCATCGGTAGCATTGCGCCAGTTGATGCCGAGTTGTTGGCTGCTTATGGAGCTGCCACACCATCCAGGTTTCCTTTGCCAAAAATTTCCGGCTTGCTAGACATGAGTTTTGAAACACCATAAGCCATCAGAGAGCCAGGGGTTGCTCCGGCGGCAGGCAGTATGCCAACAAAAAAACCGAGCGCAGATCCAATCGTCGTACCACGCCAGGCTTCTCCAAATTCTTTGAATGCTGTTCGTACACGGCTGAATGTGAACTTCACTTCTGACATGTTGCTTTGATTGCGCGTCTGAAGAATGGTCCACATCATTTCACCAATCCCATAGATGCCGATGGCCAGCACAAGAAAGCGAATGCCACGACTGAACCATTCAGTGGAATCGAAAAACAACAATCGTGGCTCACCTGAAACCTGATCGAAACCCACAGACGCTAAAACCAAACCAAAGCAAATAGAGAAGATTGTTTTCGGGATATCATCACCACCAAGGCCAACAAAGGTTGAAAATGCGAGCAACATAAGCGCAAAGATTTCCGGTGGCCCAAAATTTAGTGCAACCGATGCTAACATGGGCGCAAACGCGGTGAAGAGAATAACCGAAATGGTTCCTCCAATAAATGAAGCAATGGCAGCAGTGACAAGCGCTTTGTCAGCTTTCCCCTGCAATGCCAGTGGTCTGCCATCGAAAGTGGTAGCAACCGCAGTGGATGCACCCGGTATTCCAAGCGTTATTGAAGAGATTGCCCCGCCATACATCGCACCGTAGTAAATCGCAGCTAGAAAGATCATGGGTGAGGTGGCGCTGCCGGTTGTTTGCTGAATGACAAATGTAAATGGCAAAAGAATAGCAACGCCATTCACTGAACCAAGCCCTGGCATTGCACCAACAAAAAGGCCAACAACCACACCCAGAATTGCCAGTCCGAGATTGAGCGGATCAAGGGCTATTAGAATTCCTTGAAAAAGTGCTGCAATAATTTCCATGATGGTTTGACCTTATACTCTCGTAATTTCAGGGCTTAGAAGAACAAGGCGTAGAGCGGTATGAACAACGGTTCCAGATAGCCCTTCGGCAGTATGATGCGCATCGCAATGTCAAAGAAGAAGAATAAAAATACTGGCGTTAGCAACGCGACTGACAGGGTAAGCCGCCAGCTATGGCCGCCAATAACTCTCAGGTAATAGATTAGAAAAATTGGAATTGCACCGTAGAAACCAACGAGACCGATCAGGATCAAAAAGCCAACAATGCTTCCCCCGACGAGCAGCACCATTTTCTTTCCAAAAGAATCGAGAAACACGTCTTCTGATTGTGAAGGAGGTGAGGTACGTCTTGCCCAGTTTATGATCGTCCAGACGCAACTGAGCAGCATAATTAGAGACAGCCAAAATGGCCAAAAACCACTACCTGGACCTTCGCCTTCAATGAACCCAATGTTGGCAAAACGCCCAACATCCGGATTCCATGCTGGTGGTTTACCGCTTTCCCACATCAGATACAGAGAAAGAAACGCCAACACGCAGGCAGTAATGAGCTCAGCCATACGCATGGCACAAATCCCCTGGTTTAATGAAAAAGTTGGTCCAGGCTCTATCCCGAAAGAAACGAGCCTGGTCCCATTTAGTTTGGTTCTTAGTTACTTGCGCTTTGCTCGGAAACCAGTGTCTGATGACGATCGCGCTGTGTTTTCCAGTAATCCTAATGCCTATGTCACGCTCAAACCCTCCCGTCGT
>CAWUJF010000590.1:0-2579 GCA_963922405.1 uncultured Hyphomicrobiales bacterium
CTGGAACTTCCCGGATCCTATCCCGCTACACCGCGAGCCGTTGTACACACCAAGACGCGATCTTCTGGACAAATATGCCACTTACGAAGATCGGAAGGACTATCGTCTACCAACCGCTTACGCATCAATTCAGCAAAAAGACTTCTCAAAGGATTATCCAATGATCCTGACGTCTGGTCGACTTGTTGAATATGAAGGCGGCGGTGACGAAACACGGTCAAACCCATGGCTGGCTGAATTGCAGCAAGACATGTTTGTCGAAATCAACACAGCTGATGCCAATACACTTGGTATCCGCGACGGCGAGCAATGCTGGGTTGAAGGCGCTGAAGGCGCAAGGGTCAAGGTTATGGCTCTCGTGACTGAACGCGTAGGCAAAGGTGTTGCCTTCATGCCATTCCACTTCGGTGGTCATCTTGAAGGTAAAGACTTGCGCAGCAAGTATCCGCCGGGTGCTGATCCATATGTATTGGGTGAATCAACAAACACCGCTCAGACATATGGGTATGACTCAGTTACCCAAATGCAAGAAACCAAAGCGACCCTGTGTCGTATAGAACGTGCTTAGGAGGAGGTATCACTATGGCTAGAATGAAGTTTCTATGTGACGCCGAACGCTGCATTGAATGTAATGCGTGTGTTACAGCCTGTAAAAACGAGCATGAAGTACCTTGGGGTGTGAACCGCCGCCGTGTTGTAACCATCAACGATGGTAAAGCCGGTGAACGTTCGATCTCGGTCGCATGCATGCACTGTTCCGATGCTCCGTGTAAGGCGGTATGTCCGGTGGATTGCTTCTACGACACTGATGACGGTGTAGTGCTGCACTCCAAGGATCTTTGCATCGGTTGTGGGTATTGCTTCTACGCTTGCCCGTTTGGTGCACCGCAGTTCCCGCAAGCATCCAATTTCGGATCTCGCGGCAAGATGGACAAGTGTACTTTCTGTGCTGGTGGCCCGGAAGAAGACACATCACAGGTCGAATTCCAGAAATACGGCCGTAACCGTCTGGCAGAAGGAAAGCTGCCGTTGTGTGCAGAAATGTGCTCAACAAAAGCGCTTCTTGCAGGTGATGGTGATGTGGTTTCCGCAGTGTACCGCGAACGCGTTGTATCACGCGGCTTCGGTGCCGGTGCCTGGGGCTGGGGAACAGCCTACGGTCAGAAAACAGGTGGTTAATCCAATCACTGCTTAGAAATATATGGGCGGCAGTCTCCCGATTGCCGCCTTTTTCATCAGAATAAATATTCTTCGTTGGAAACGATTGTGTACAGCAGTTCGCACGACGCGGCCAACAACACCTCAACAAACCGGAAATTTTATCCGGTGGGCTAGATGTGAGCTGGGAGAGTTGCAATGCAAATGATCAAAATATTAATGGCTATAACCTTCGTGGTCTTCCTTGGAATTGGAGGTTCGCAGATCATTGCTGTTGATAATGCATATGCGCAAACATCCGACACGGGAAGTGTGACATCAGGAGATGTACCAGGCGGGACAACCAGCGGCTCTTCCTCAGATTCAGAACTTTGGCGACAGATCCGGGAAGGTAATACCGGAAATGTGGTTGGCCAGGATAAAAGCGGTGGGATCATGATCCAATCCCAGGGACAGGAATGGCGCGAAATACGCAATGGTCTTTTACCACGCTACTCTGCAATTTCACTTTTGGGAATCCTGTTTCTGCTTTCCATATTCTTTGCAATTCGCGGCAGAATCAAAATTGAACATGGCAGATCAAATCGAACTCTTACACGTTTCTCTATGCTCGAAAGAGCATCTCACTGGCTGCTTGCATCCAGTTTCATAATTCTCGCGATTACTGGTCTCAATCTCATATTCGGCAAAGATCTGCTTATTCCGATCATGGGACCGGAGGCATTTGCCACATTCACTGTCTTCGGCAAGTACGTCCACAACTATGTGGGCTTCGCCTTTATGGTAGCTGTTTTCATGGTCGCAGTACTTTGGATAGTTCACAACATTCCTAATCGCCATGACCTGATGTGGATACTTCGCGCCGGCGGAATGCTGGGTGGAGGTCACCCTCCTGCCAGAAAGTTCAACGCAGGACAAAAAATCATATTCTGGATCGTGATCCTTTGCGGTGTGTCTATTTCGATGTCAGGCTGGGCACTACTGAACCCATTTACGACAACTATGTTTGCAGACACGTTTGCCATTTCAAATAATCTGTTTGGCACCGAGTTTCCAACTACCCTCGCACCAATACAAGAGCAACAGTATCAAACCCTTTGGCATGCAATCATGGCAGTCTTTATGATTGTGGTGATAATTGCTCATATTTATATCGGGTCTGTTGGTATGGAGGGAGCCATAGATGCCATGACAACTGGTGAAGTGGATGAGAACTGGGCCATGGAACACCACTCTTTATGGGTTGAGGAGATGGACAATGCTAACGCCACTGAACAAAGTGCAAAGGCGCAGCCGGCAGAGTAAGCCTGTGAGTATTCACACCTTCATAGGCTCTGCTGTAATTGCCGGATTGTTGAGCATATCAACGCCCGTGTCTGCCGACGATCTGCCAGAAAAACTCAAAGGTCATGGCGGGCCAA
>CAWUJF010000591.1:0-2565 GCA_963922405.1 uncultured Hyphomicrobiales bacterium
GTAGTCTTACCAACAGGGCATTTTCAGCAGGAGAGAGGTTTTCCGGACGTTTCATTTCCGCATTTTGAGGAAGTGCCCACACGTGCTCACGAACTTTGAGAGCCCAGTAGGCAAAGATTACGACCAAACCCAATATGCTCGCATTCTTGAAGAGCTGTAAGGTAAAGGGAAGATTGTCACCATAGGCGGTATGGAGCGATGTGAAGATGATACCGTCTATTGCTGCAACACCCATAAACCAGAAACGGAATTTACAGCGCGCCTCAACGAGATCATGACTGTGCGTGGAGACTGTAATGTAAAACAGATAGCAGTAGATCATTATGTTGGTGAAATGACATACTGTTCCGAATAAGGGATGTATTGCGGTCAAGTAGTGGCTCGCTATTGAAAAGACAGCAAAAGCGATCTGCCAGTTTTGTACTTTGAAATCATCTTCGAACAGTTCGAGCATGCCCCATGCAATCATAAGCGGGGCAAATGCAAAAATGGACACATGTACCAAACTCAGGCTTGGAAAATCATGCAGGAAAACCATTGAGGAACCAATTACAATGCCCAATGCACCCAGCCCGAAAACCATTGCAGAAACGGTCTTGCGTGATACCGGTCTGATGGCTGCAAAATGAACAATCATTAGCAAGAGAATTCCGGCTGCGGCCGAACTCATGGCGAAATCTAAGTTTTCTAGCACTTGGATGTTTCCCTAGATCTATGAATTGTTCCTGCTCTCAATATAAACATCTATTATTGTTTTTCAAAATAACGAATTTTTTGTTAAATGTTTCTGTTTTGTTCACAAATCCGGTGCATGTTGCGCAGAACTACAATAAGGTAGGGCGATGCGAGATACGATTCGGATAATTGGAATTGATCCCGGTTTGCGGAACATGGGCTGGGGAATTATCGATTCTTGCGGGAGTTCGTTAACATTCGTTGCTGCAGGCACAATCAAATCCAACCCAAGAGCTGAATTGGCCTCGAGGCTTTGTGAACTGTTTCACGGCCTTGTAGAGATTCATGAAAAATTTAAACCTGCTGAAGCTGCCATAGAGCAAACTTTCGTTAACAAAGATGCCAAGGCGACGCTGAAACTAGGTCAAGCGCGTGGTGTTGCCATGGTAGTGTCAGCAAATTCTGGTTTAAGTGTTGCTGAGTATGCTCCCAACTCTGTCAAGAAGAGTGTGATTGGAGTGGGGCATGGTGATAAGACACAAATCAAAATGATGGTTGATATGATACTGCCAAAAGCAAAATATGACAGTGCAGATGCGGCGGATGCACTGGCGATAGCCATTTGTCATGCACATAACCGCGGTTCAGCAGGTTTGAACATTGCCGCATCATTCTAATCTCGCATACACTCCTTTTGACGGTTCTGAGCCCGCGTTCAAGATCGGGCTAAGGCCATTTGATCCGTCTATATGGTTAGAACCTGATCATTGTCTTGCTGATCATATTGATATCAAGAAGAAGCTGATCAGTGAAATCCCAGACAAAGTGTTTCTTGCTGAAGAAGATACATTGGTTGCACAAAGTGAGGTGCTTGATTTGGTCATTTCTCAGCTAAGCCAATACCACGCAGATACGCATATTATTGATGATGATGCAGTGACGGTCAAAAACACCGAACACCAAGTCAAACTCTCGCATACTGATGAAACGCCACTGCTAACAGCCTCTCTGATGGTTCAGGAAGACCTTGTATTAATGCGGAAAAGCAAAGCTGGTTGGCGGCTGGTTGCTGGATCGGTGTGCTTTCCATCCTCCTGGTCATTAGAACAAAAAATTGGTAAGCCGCTTCATGAGGTTCATGATCCTGTGCCCGAGTTCAGCGAAGGTACAAGAAACGCCAGTATGATCGAGCGAATTTTCGATAATTTGCAAGTCGACCTACCCGCCGAACGCTTTAACTGGTCCGTATATGGAGATGACCAGTTATTCCACGATGATCGTTCAGCTGATCGGGTTGAGGAGGGTGCCAATCATTATCTGCGTGTGGAAAGACAAACACTCACCAAATTGCCGGCGAGTGGTGATATCCTTTTTACAATCCGCATACACATCGATCCGTTCGATTCTCTTTTGAAGCGTGCTGATCGTGCATCTATTGCGTCTGGCTTTATTGATCTGTTGAAAAAGATGACTCCGGCTCAACTTCAATATAAGGGATTGGACGCAGGCCGAGAAATTCTGATAACCAGATTGCAAACAGTGGTGGACGGAGCATGATCGGGAAGCTCAAGGGCATTTTGGATTCAATTGGTGAAGAAACCATCATCATTGACGTAGGTGGAGTGGGATATGAAGTGTTCTGATCCGCGCGAACCCTTGCAACATTGCCAACAATTGGTGAACCGATGTCCATGTCCGTTGAAACGCATGTGAGGGAAACGGAAATCAAACTGTTCGGGTTTTCCTCAGAGATGGAAAGAGACTGGTTTCGGTTGCTTCAAAGCGTGCAGGGGGTTGGCGCAAAGGTGGCGCTTGCTATTCAAGGGACGCTTGCTCCAGCGGATCTGGCTTCTGCAATCGCACTGCAGGACAAAGCGATGGTCGCAAGGG
>CAWUJF010000592.1:0-2564 GCA_963922405.1 uncultured Hyphomicrobiales bacterium
AGTCTTGCCGCTTCATGCAGGTTTTGAACAGCCTGCCGTTGTGAACGCCTTGAAATCCGTTCCTTCGGGTGGCAAAACCATATTCCCTTCAAGTGGTAACAAGTTCAGGATAATTGCTTCTTATAAAGATCAGGATGGAACTTTTTGCCGAGAATTCGAAATTGATCAACCCGATTTACAGACATATGTTTCTGTCGCCTGTCATCGAGATCAAGAATGGAAGTTACAGTTTGTAGTGGCGGCCAAAAGCCAAGTGGAAAATGGCTATGCACCTGCATCTTCCTTGGATTCGTTGAATGCCTATCTGGATGCTATCGGGGTTGCAGAACCCATGGATGATGCGGAGGAATCCCGCCAGTTGCAATTGTTGGATTAGTTGTATCCTGATACGCATTGTACTGGTTGGCCTTCTTGGTGAAGTCAGCAGATTTTGAAAAATCATGTCGCCCGCCCGGAAGGTTTGTACTCTTTAATGGGAAGATCCAATACGATACTAAAATATATAGACACTGTTCTGTGTTGACGCGGAAAGGTGAGTGCCCCGGGTAAATCAGTAAGCCACGCAGAAACATTTAAAAAGTCCGCGAACCTGCCATTTGCAGACACTAAATCGTTGAAATATTTCTCCAATTGCAGCTTCGAGCCCAAGGTGACGGAAGCAGAGAATTTTTCGAATGTTCGCTTCTATCAGGACTCCTAGGAACTCGAACAAACAAACACCAGGGTCTACTTGCTTGCGTGCTCTCGGACTTGTTCTACTTTCAACATTGCATCCGCCCAATTTACCATTGCCTCATAAACAGCTAGCCCAGCTTCTGCTGCATGTTTACGCGCCAACACGCTGGTGTCACTGCTTGTTGGTAAATGCTTCATTTGCGCCATGAGCCATGCAGATTGTTCCTGCCAATATAACTTTTCTTCTATTAGAAACTTCTGACGTTCAATCGGTGCTAATAATGCGACAAAATTGGCTTTAAGAAGTCCTTCAAATCGCAATTGTTGCTCGGGTGGTGAACGCTCTACTAGCCATTGAACCACCCATGATCGACCTTGATCTGTAATCGTGTACCGCCGGGCGTTACGAGCTGCTATTTCACTTAATTTGACCAGGTCCTCACTCTCACACTTTTTGAGTTCGGTATAAATCTGATTTGAACGGGCCGGCCAAATCCGTGCCAATGAATGCTCAAAACGTTTAGTGATCTCGTAGCCGGTCATAGGTTGCTCCATCAACAATCCTAAAACGGCACCGCGAATAGACATAGCCACCTCAATATACAAGTTTTTTGAACCATCAATATGGCGACTTTACAGGTAAAGAGAAATAGGTCATTAATGACATGTCATTAAATATTTGTGAGACCTTGATATGCTGCACACTCTAGACCCTTCAACACCTGTTGCCGGATTTGAAACTGCACGAATAAAGTTATCAGAAGGCCTGACCACGCGTTGGATTGACACTGGTTCATCCAATGGTGCTGTCAGACATGAGCCTCCAGTTGTTCTTGTTCATGGATTGGCAGCTTCGTTGGAAGTTTGGCGTAACATTCTTCCGGGTCTGGCAAACCGTAGAAGGGTGATCGCTTTCGATCTCCCTGGGTTCGGTCATTCTGATAAGCCAGATGCTGATTACCGCGCTGTTTCATTTTTCGTTCCGAAATTGCATTCCTTTTTAGACGCTGCAGGTATTAATAAGGCACACTTTGTCGGCTCCTCCTTGGGGGCCAGCCTTATACTTCGCTATGCTTCTCGCTATCCAAAAGCGGTAGCAAGTTTGGTCTGTGCTAACCCTGGCGGATTTGGAAAATACATCCATCCATTTCTGAGGGTACCAACAATTCCGGGTATCGGAACTTTGATGAGCCGCCCGCAGAGAATAACCAATGCATTTGGCGCTTCGTTAGCAATCCATGACAGGTCAAAGCGCACAAAAAAGCTGATTGATGAAGTGGATGCTTTTTCACGATTACCAGGCGCTCACAGAGCATTCGTGCGTACACTGCGAGGTATCGCGTCGCCTTTTACAGTAAAAGAGCTGGATATTTTTGAGACGGAAACTCGTGAGGTAGCAAGGTCCGAAATTCCGACCATGATTGTTTGGGGTAAGCATGATCGCATCTTTCCCGTTAAGCAGACTATGAAAGCAGCACAACTCATGCCGAGTGCCACGATTAATATTATTGATGGAGTTGGTCACTACCCACAAATTGATCGGCCTGAATATTTTCTTGAGTTGATTTACAACCATTTAGAAATCGCAGACGGACAAACATAGCTCAGGAACACTTATTTGCGGACACTGATCAAACGGACGATAATAGCGATCATGAGCAACTCTTAAATAGTTGGATGGTGATACATTTGAACTTACTGCCCAAAGCGATGCAGTTGGCATCAGTCGTCAAGGGTTATAGGAGTTATGAAACCCTCGGGCTTGATCGTTAGAACAGAACATTCTACTTGGCGAAGTATGCTCTCAGCAGTACTTCCCATAAGATATCCAGCGATACCAGTGCGGCGTAGTGTTCCCATGATCAATAAGTCAATATTTTTTTCCGTAA
>CAWUJF010000593.1:0-2563 GCA_963922405.1 uncultured Hyphomicrobiales bacterium
ATGCGCCAAGACCATAGTGGCCAAGTATGATTTTATCAGGCATCAGTTGAAAAAACGGTTTGGGATATTGTGAAGATTTGCATGGACCCTTGATCAGGAAACAGCCCTGGGCGCTACAAAGCCATCAATCCCTCGATAGCAAATATTCTGCAACTGCTTGATAAGCAGGCAGTGAAGTCGGATCGATGAAACCGTTTTGTGCACGCGGGAAAGAGGCCAGGCGCACCAGCACCATTTCGGCTGTTGGATCCACATAAATCGTCTGTCCGTGTACACCACGCGCAGCATAAGCACCATGATTATTGTGGAAGACCCACCACTGGCTGGTATAGCTGCCCGCGCCGAAAGTGGGGAAGCCGCTACCAAACTTGGAACGATCACCACCTGCTTCTATGTTTGTTACCACCTGAGCAGGGAAAATACGCTGACCATTTAATTCGCCTTTGCTCAACATGAGTTGACCCAATCGCCCCAGATCCCGCAAGCCTGCGCTAATGCCGCCCCCGGCGAACGGTACACCTTTTCCGTCCACAGTTTGGTAGGCATCCTGCTCAACGCCCATACGTCGCCACAGACGTTCGGATGCGAGTTCGGTTACAGATTTTCCCGAAACGCGACTTATGATCCAGCCCAGCATGTCGGAGTTTATGGTCTTGTAGTGAAACGCTTCACCATGCTTTCCTTCCGGCTTAACCTGTTGCAAATATTCCCAATATCCATCCGGTCCCGAATAATCTGAAGGCTTTGGTAGTGGGCTTGCGGCTGCGGAATAAAGCCAGATGTCGGCTTTGGGGTCAGAGTAATCTTCAGAATATTCAACGCCGGTAGTCATGTCCATCACTTGTCGGATGGTGGCCGATGCAAACGCACTATCACCTATTTCAGGAATGATGTCGCGGACGAGCTTTGTGTCATCGAGAGTTCCTTCCACAACCATGATTTCGGCAAGTAATCCGGTGAACGATTTGGTCATCGACATGATTGCATGTTTGCCGTCTTCTTCGAGGCAGCCGAAATATCGTTCATAAACAACTTCACCTTTGTGCAGGATCAGCATTCCATCGGTGTAGTTGGCATACAAGGATTCTTCCCAGGTCATTTCCTCTGTGCCGTTTATAGGCATAAAGGTGACCGCATCTATCAGATCGCGTAGTTTGGAGAACTCATCCGGTGTTGGGTAAGAAAGCGATATGGGTGCACCGAGGCCCCTGCTGATCTCTTCAGTTGGTAGAAATTCGCGTAGATGACAGACCGACCAGCGAAGCTTGGGGAAGCTGAAATAGTTTGAATCCGGCTGCGTAATCAACTTGTCTTCAGGTGGCGGAAAACCCTGCATCCAACCCATGACGTTCGGATCAGATTCCTGTGCTGATATTGGAGCTGATTGCGCTGCAGCAAGTGTTGATCCGCTGACTGTAACTGCAATCACCGATGCCAGCGCGAAAAGTCTAGTAATTAAAGACGACATTTACAAAGCCTCCTGTCCACGGGTTTGCACTCGTACCAATCACATTGTCGATGCCGGCACCTGGAAACGAAACAGATACGCCGGCGGTTAGGAAAGTGTTTTTGTTTATGATGCGGCTATATTCGAGAAACAGATCGTCAGCCAGATGATTGTCAGTGACTCCCGACACAACATTTCCGTTTACATTTACTCTTGTTGCCTGCCCAAACTGAACCGGACTGTTGAGTTCGTTGGCGCGGATATGTGCGTACCGAAGCGTCCAGGTGTCTTGCCGGTTAGGCTGTATTCGAAGAGCCATAGTAAGGGCATTTACATTTGAGTTGATAAAGGTGGAGGCAGACTTTGATCCTGTCGCCCAGGCACTTGGGCTGCCCTGATAGTAAAGTGGGTCGAACCGTTCCAGTTTCGTCGTATTCGGATCGTCGCCAGAAAATGTCTGGTATCCAAATGTAAGGTTTGGTGACCAAGACAGGTTTGAAAAAGAATAACCGGCTGTCACACGACCGGCCCAAGCCTGCATATTGATGCGGTCATTCCACTGGTAGGCGAAGTCGCCGGTGAAGGTCCAATTTTCCAAGGCACCTGTAAATGTTCTCGTCCTGCTGTAGAGGTTAAATGTGCGGGTATCTTCCCGCGCTCCTGGGGTAACAGTTGGTATGCCTATTCCACCCAGGGCAGCTTGGGGATAGGGGGAATCCGAATTAAGCACGTCAATGTATGTGGCCCCGAGGTAGCCGCCTTTGGGATCATCGTAGCTAAGATCAAACCCTGCCAGCTCGTTACTGCCATCAGTTGAAGGCAGCTCATTAGGATCGAGATAAAAGGCGGTGCCAGTGATATTTCCTTGCGACAGCCGACCTATTGCTGCCATTTCCCATGCCTTACGCGGACCGAATTTCAGAGCGCCGCGTTCGAAACCGCTAGTTGCACCGTTTGCAATCAGCATGCCTGTGCCGAGGGTCAACTCACGCGGGCCGAAGGAAATGTCATAAGATGCATCGCTGCCAAAATCACTGCGGAATGCAAGATATCCCTCTTCAAGCGTTGTGGCGCCGGTATCTCCTGTATCAAATGCATCAATTCCTTTTGTGTAGG
>CAWUJF010000594.1:0-2553 GCA_963922405.1 uncultured Hyphomicrobiales bacterium
CAAAGGGGCGAGAAACAGAGTTAGCGAGCATTCTACCCAGCGTCGACTTCCCCGCACCACGCAACCCGATCAAGCAAAGACGGCCGAACTTATCATCTTGTTTTTGATGCGCCGATTTCGAAAGAATACGCATCACATCTTCGCGGCAATTATTGTCCACTTTTGAGAACATATCCAAAAGTTGCCGTGTGTTTTCATCGCGAATTAGGAACCAGTCAGGTGACTGCCCAAGTGCACGAGCAACCTTGTATAAAAGCGCAACTGAGATATTACCTTCACCGGCTTCTAACTGAGCAAGGTACCGTTCGGATACTCCGGATTTCTCGGAAACAACCCGGCGGGACAAAGAGAGCTCTTTGCGACATTCTCTGACTTTATTTCCGATTTGCGACACAAAAGCAGAGATAGCTTCGGTCTCGAAGTCAATTACCGTATTTTCGCTTTCCTGCTTTGTCATCTTTTGCTTTCGTGTTCTAAAACCAAGAAACTACTGGTTGAACACCTTTGTAATTTTTTCTCTAAATATCTCAGGAACACCTGTTTTTTCGAAACTATCCGCCTCGACAAATACTTCTACAAATTCACCTTCGAAACAAAGAATATCGTTTTGAAACCCAATTACCCTAAACCTAATTGAACTAGTGCCCAATCTTAAAGGTTCAACCCGGCACTCCAGAACATGTCGCGGTGTGATGGGAGACCTGAAGTCCAAACTCATATGAACAAAAGGGGTGCCTACATTATGATCCATGTTAAGGCGATACCAATCTGCACCAACCGTGTATCCCCACCAAGCATCTATCGCTTCTAGCGCAAAACCCGGGATATTTCCCGTATAAGCTATGCGGGCCGGGTCGCAATCAGCCCATCTAACTTGGATTGGATGACGGAACTCCATCGTCAAACCTGACGGCAAAGATCAGTAGGTTTCCACATGATATCTACCTTCATCACGCATGACATCTTTTAATGTACTCCATTGCTGCCCCATGCTTTCAGCAATGCTTGTGAATGCAGCCTCAACGCCCTCCTCCATCGCACGCAGACCACATATATATATGTGTGTATTCGGATCGCCGATCATCTCAATGATCTCATCCTCCATCTCATACAGCTCATCTTGTACATACCGCTTTTCTGCACCCTCGATCCTGCTGAAGACCAAATGCTTGTCAAGAAGAGTGTCGGGGACCTTTTTCAAGGGACCGAAATAGGGAAGCGTTTCAGGAGTTCTTGCACCAAATACAAGTGTCATTGCTTGGCCACTATCAGGGAATGTTCGTTGCCTATGCATTGTAAATGCACGCATTGGCGCGGAACCAGTACCGGTACAGATCATGAGCATTCTTGCTTCAGGATCACTTGGCATAAGGAACGTGGATCCAAACGGACCGGTAACCTGTATTTTGTCTCCCACTTCGAGATCACAAACAAAATTGGAACAAACACCATTTTCCTCCCGTTTTACAGTTAAGGAGAAGTTATTGAAATTTGGCCGTTCTCCATCTCTGGGACTCGAAACTGAATAGAGCCTCGGAAGATGTGGCTCACCCTTTTCATTTGTACCTGGAGCAATAATGCCCACGCTCTGGCCTTCCAGAATTGGAAAAGGAAGATTACCAGCATCCAGGATGATGTGCCGCACATCATGGCTCTCATCGGTAGTTAAGGCGTAATTGCCTTGGACAGTGAGCTCTGCAGGTTTCGAGAGGTTATACATATTAATGCTTGGCTTGCTGGCAGATGCAGGCGCCTTTGCTTTGCCACCAGCGCCGGAATGCGCCTCTTCAAGCAACCGGGCGATGTCATCATCCAGTGCTTCCATCGAATTGGAGCCCAACTCACCGCCACTGGAAATTTCTTCCTGCTCGGGCAGTTCCATCCATTCGAACTGTTCTTCGAGAGTATATGGCGTTTCCACCACACGCCATTCATCAATAGAACCGGTCGGACAAACCGGTATGCAATCCATACAAAGATTGCACTTTTCGAAATCAACAACCACGTTGTCATCATTGTGCGTGATCGCTTCAATGGGACATGTCATTTCGCAAGTGTAGCATCGGATGCAAATTTCGGGATCAATCAGATGTTGCTTCACTGGTGCTGTCATTTTGTTAGCCTCGCATATTACAATTAAGGCGGTGGCAGGGAGGATGCCACCGCCTGATCATTAGCATGAACTAGAGAGGGAGAATATTCATGCTAATCAGTTCAATTAAGCCATGTGCAGTTTGACGTACTCAAAGTCTCCAGGCTTATTGTCGATTCCAACCTTTGGCGGTGCAATCCAGCCAGCATATTCACCCGGTTCGTAACACGGCACCATTAACGACTGGATGAAATCTCCATCCGCACTGTCGGGCAACCAACCAGCTTTCTTAGTATCGTATTCTTCCTGCGAAATTATCTTCCCGTCAGGATCGATCGGCTTATTTGCAAATACACCGATCGCACGATTAAAACCTTCATGGGGTAATTTCATTTCGAAATCGACACCAATCTTGGCAATCAACTTGTTCCAGCGGCCAAGACCACCGGAGGCATCTCTTT
>CAWUJF010000595.1:0-2552 GCA_963922405.1 uncultured Hyphomicrobiales bacterium
AAGATGAGGCAAGAGCACAAACTGAAGCAAGACGGGAGGAGCTGCGTGCCGAGGCTGAACAACGAAGGCAAGCGGCTGCCGAACTACGTGCCAAACAACTGGACTCGCAAAGCTTGATTTTTGATGAGAGTGAAGAAGGTGCTTCTGCACTAGGCTCCGATGATGATCAGCATAATGAAGATGTACGAGAACTCAGTTCAAATGAAGCATTTCTTTCTGGTGCTGCATCTGTCGGATTTGAAACTTCAAAAGCCAAGCGATTGGATGATCTGTCTCAAACGATAGTCCAGGGAACCATCATCTCTGCTACTTTGGAAACTGCAATCAACACAGAGCTGCCGGGCAATATACGCGCTCAAGTTACAGAGCCTGTATTTTCCTATGATGGTGAGAAGGTCCTCATGCCCGCGGGAACCCGACTGATCGGCACTTTCAACTCTGACATTGGTACAGCTCAAACGCGTGTACTGATTGCGTGGAATCGTGCCATTACACCAGAAGGTTTATCAATCAATATTGGATCCACCGGAACGGATCGTTTGGGGAGATCCGGAACCACTGGCAATCTGGATCGCCGTTTTGTTGAGCGGTTTGGCACTGCCATTTTGATCACGGCAATCAGTGCCATTCCATCTTTTCTTTCCTCTGAGTCCGACAATAGCGGTGTGGAAGCAGCCAACAGCGTTGCCAATGATGCAAGTGGAGATCTGGCTGAACAAACTGAAAGCGTGCTTGAAGACTATTTATCCCTACCACCCATCATCCGTGTTCCACAGGGCGAAGACATCCGCGTATTCGTAAACCGTGACCTGGTTTTTTGATCATGCTTGATAAAACCGAAAACTCTTCATCTGAATCTGAGTGTTCCGGCTTCATTGCAACCTCCTATCTCGATCAGTATTTGCAGCCCCTAAAGGCGCTACTGACAAATGAAGACGTGAACGAAGTGGCCATCAATCCGAACGGGACCGTATTTGTGGAATATGGGTCGCATCAACATATGGTGGCAACACAAGTTGAATTATCTGAAGAGGCCATCCTGCAGCTTGGCAACACAATCGCCGGTGAAACGCGAAACCAGTTGGGCAAAGATCATCCCATTGTATCAGGGCGCATCATGGCCTGGGACGCACCGTTACGGGTTCAAGTGATCATTCCTCCAGCAATTGAACATGGCGTGTCGGTATCCATTCGGCGCTATGGTTCAAAGATCCTCAAACCAGAGGATATTCAATTTGTTACCGGTAAGCAGGTGGATCTCGAACATGAACGTGTCAAACGCCACAGGATGCTGAATGAACTAGCTAGAGAAGGAAAGCTGCAGCCCTTGATGCAGCAAGCCATTGATCAACGTTTGAACATCATGATTTCCGGGGGCACCTCCTCTGGGAAAACCACCATGGCAAGGGCTCTGCTCGCAATGACCAATCAGGAAGAACGTCTGGTCACAATCGAAGATGCTCAGGAACTTCATCCACCACACCGAAACCAGGTTGCCTTAATTGCAGATCGTAGACCCGGATCAGAACGCTTGCCCGATAAACTCCTTGAAAGTTCGCTGCGGATGCGGCCAGACAGGCTTATCCTTGGAGAGATCCGTGGCACTGAAGCCTTTCAGTTCCTGGAAGCAATCAATACCGGTCACCCAGGATCCATCACCACAATCCATGCTGACAGTCCTGCCCTCGCCTTTGATCGCCTAGCCCTCATGGTCATGCGTGCCGGCATGCAACTGGCTCATTCAGAAATTATAAAATACGCGAAGACAACAATCGATCTGGTTATCCAGGTAGGACGTGTAAATGGAAAACGAGGTGTGTTGGAGATCTATCTTCCCTCATTAAGTGGGTAAAAACTGTGGGGCTGATGATTTTGTTATTCTGGCGTTGGTAAAACCAGTTTGGGCGCTGGTTCAAGCACTTGCTCTACGAAACTCTCAAAAGCTGTACTTTTCATTATTGTTTCCAAGCGCGGTACATATCCTGTCGCAGGATTTACCCAAAATTTATCGTAACCCACTGCTTCAAAAGCACCGAGCATTTTGTATTCGGCCTCAACAGTTTCATGAACCACACCATCAAGATCAGCTTTGTCACACTTAGCATTCTTTACGGTTGCGGACCGTTCTTTAAGTGCGTTCTCATGTGCTGAATTCTGGTCACCCATATCACGCACTTTAGTCCATGTCTCACCCTTGTCCGTTGAAGTGTACAACACGTTGTTCAATCCCATGGACCACTGAGCATTGGCCGGTTCAATCATTTCAGTAAGCCAGTTTCCCTTACCGTCCTGGTGGTTCCAATTGACTGTCTTTGCACCACCCTTGATTTGTTGGGTTACCATTATTTTGGTCGGCTCCTTTGCTGCACGATCGGTCATAAGGCGAATAAACTTCTCCTTACAAGTTTCAGCATGCACGCTTTGAGTGCCAGCAAGTAATGCTAATCCTAAGAAGAGAAATTTTTTCATTAGTTGCACCGAACATAAAAAGTTTGATTAAAACAATTGGTTATATGCATGGATCTTATCAAATATGTTTCCGATCGAACAAG
>CAWUJF010000596.1:0-2549 GCA_963922405.1 uncultured Hyphomicrobiales bacterium
GAAATGGCAAAGTATTACACTGGTACGATCAATGATTTGTTGGATGTGATTATCCAGCTGCAACATGCAGATCATGACTATGAAAGCGGCAACTACATAACAGCACATATCGGCTTTCTACAGGCTAAAGAGGCCGCCGGTCTCGAACGTGCAATGGGTGCAACTGGATTCGGTCGAGGTGAATTCTCCAGAGACATATACAATAAGCTTGTGAAATTCATCAGTGTTCAGGATGTACATTTCAATACCTATCTGAAATTTACTGGTGAAGCTGAAAAGAAATTTTTCAAAGAGAAATTGGAAGATCCTTCCTTCAAGCAAGTCGAGAACCTACGACAAATTGCTCTTGTTTCTCCAGAATCTGGAACACTTGCGGATGTTACTGCTACACAGTGGTTTGATACTATCACGAAAAAGATCGAGTTGCTGAAAGAGGTTGAGGACTTCAACATTGAGCAGCTTGAAATAAAAGTGGAAAACAAGTTTGCTGCAGCCACAACCGTTCTGGTTCTTGAAGTTGCTTTTATTGTAGTGTTTCTAGCTGTTTCTTTCGTCCTTGTATATTTCGTCGCCCGTTCAATTAAGCTGGACCTTTCGGATTTAGCTGGATTGATGCAGAATCTTGCGTCTGGGGACAACAACATCGATGTGGAAAGAACTGACCGTAAAGATGAGCTGGGTGAAATGAACAATGCCATCGTGGTGTTCAAGGATGCGGCACTTGCGAAGCTTGCTTTGGAAGAAAGTGCTGCCATGGAAGCACGAGACAAAGAAGCCCGCAAAGAAGAAGAAGACAAAATAAGAAAAGCTTCAGCAGAGAAAGTTCAGGATGCCGTGTCCAATGTGGGCACTGCACTAAAACGCCTGGCGGAAGGTAACCTTTCAACAGAGATCAACGCAGTTCTTTCAGAGGAATACGAACAATTGAAGATGGACTTCAATTCTGCAGCTCAAAAACTGCGTGAAGCGCTGGCTGATGTTTCTCAAAGTGCGGAAGACATTTTTGTGGGAACTAGGGAAATTGCACAGGCGTCTGATGATATGTCTCGCAGAACAGAGGATCAGGCAGGAGCACTTGAAGCTGCAGCTGCTGCGCTGGATCAAATTACCAATACTGTAAAATCGACAGCGGACGTGGCAGCAGAGGCACAAAGTATCGTTGGCGAGGCCAATCAGAAAGCATGTAATGGTGGTGAGATCGTAGACCAGGCTGTGGAAGCGATGAATGCCATTGAAACTTCCTCGCAGGAAGTGAGTAACATTATCAGTGTGATTGATGAGATAGCATTCCAGACCAATCTACTAGCGCTAAATGCTGGCGTTGAGGCGGCTAGGGCGGGTGAATCCGGTCGCGGATTTGCGGTTGTGGCGACAGAAGTTCGTGAGTTGGCGCAACGCTCGGCTGACGCAGCCAAGCAAATCAAGACATTGATCACGCATTCGAACAAGGAGATTAGCAGCGGTGTGAAACTCGTTCGAGAAACCGGTGTAAATCTGAAGACACTCGTAGAAGAAATAAACAATCTGAGTGGTCTGGTGACCGAGATTTCAAATGGAGCGCAATCACAGGCAGATGGATTGGTGGACGTAAATAACTCAGTGGGGCAACTTGATCTGGTGACACAGCAAAATGCTGCCATGGCAGAGGAAGCTACTGCGGCCTCTCAGGTTTTGACGACTAAGAGTGAACATCTGACAAAATTGGTGGGTAATTTTGATCTTGGACTAGCGCAAAGCTTTGTTGATGGTGGGGACGTGGATGAAAAGGCTGCGTGAAGTCATTTGCTGCCAGATATTTTTACAGGTCATATATTTCAGATGGAAAATGATTGGGGATAACCCGTGGGTGTTGGGGTTAGTGTAGAACGGGACAAACTGGGTAATGTTTGAAACAAACAAAAAGTATAATGTGACGCAGGGAACCCACAAGGTAACCAATGACCCGGATGAAATTCTAGCGTCAGTTCTTGGTTCTTGTATTGCCGTTTGCGCTGTTGATCCAGTGCTCAAAATTGGTGGAATGAACCATATATTGTTACCTGGTCAGTTTTCTGAAATAGCAAGTACAAATGAGCATATGTATGCAGCAAACTTAATGGAACTTTTGCTCAATGATTTGTTCAAGTTAGGTGCTACCAAGCAGTCTCTGGAACTTAAGATCTTTGGTGGTGCAAGTGTTTTGGAAACCGCTATCAATGTTGGCCAGAATAACATTGACTTTATAATGAACTTTACACAGGTGGAAAATCTGACCGTAAAATCCAGTAGTCTGGGTGGGAATCTCGGTCGGCGTGTGGAGTTCCATCCACATTCAGGAAAATCGCGTCAAAAGTTTCTTCACGGTGTCGACAATACGACGACGCCAGCGCCAATTGTTAAACCGGATGAGGGTGGATCACTGGAATTGTTCTGACGGTTTTGCTGTTCAAGCTCAAGTTGACAAGTGTCGGTACTACTGCTTCTATATAGTTATATATGCTCAGGGCTGGGTTACGACAATGAATTCCACACTCGATGAATTGGATTTTGGTCAGGTCAAAGATCTGGTC
>CAWUJF010000597.1:0-2549 GCA_963922405.1 uncultured Hyphomicrobiales bacterium
TGTATCCTCGATCCGATTGCTGAACCAAACACCACAAAATAAAGCGAAGTCGATATCACTGGTGAAACTATGCTTTGGAGCAAGGTGCGAAAGGTCCGTGACATTTCGAATATGTAAATAGCTTTAACAGCGTTAAAGTTCATTTTCCTGTCTCCACGAGGTCCACAAAAATCTCCTCAAGTGAACTTTGAAATGTTTGAATATCGCTGATGTTAATGCCAGCCTTATTGAGATCGTTCAAAAGAGACGTAATTCCGGTGCGTTCACCGCGCACATCATAAGTATAGAAAAGGGCGTCTCCATTATCATTTTTGGTCAGTCCATATTTTGTCAGTGTATCCGGCACTTCGATAACTGCTGATTTAAGATCAATCCTCATTTTCTTTCGACCTAATCGGTCCATAAGCGAATTCTTGTCCTCGGCCAAAATGAGTTTGCCGTTCGTTATTACCCCAATTCGATCGGCAATAGCTTCCGCTTCTTCTATGTAATGGGTGGTCAGGATAACAGTGACACCGTCGTCGCGAAGCCGGCGCACCAGCTTCCACATGTCCTTTCTCAGCTCCACATCAACGCCGGCAGTGGGTTCATCAAGAAAAAGAACCCGCGGTTCGTGTGATAGGGCTTTGGCAATTAGAACCCGGCGTTTCATTCCACCGGAAAGTTCCATGATTTTGGCATCTTTCTTATCCCACAAAGAGAGTTGCTTCAAAATATCTTCAATGAGTGCTGGATTGCGTTTCAAGCCAAACAAACCACGGGAGAGGGCAACGGTATTTCGAACCTTTTCGAAAGGTTCCAGGGAGATTTCCTGTGGGACCAATCCTATTAAAGCACGTGATTTTCTATAGTCCTTGATCACATCATGACCACCTACGGTAACTGTTCCTTTCGTAGGTGAAACGATTCCACAAATGGCAGAAATTAAAGTGGTTTTGCCAGCACCATTGGGTCCCAGTAACGCAAAAATTTCACCTTCATCAATTGAGAGTGAAACATCATCAAGGGCTTGGTGCCCTCCTTTGTAAATTTTGGAAAGGCCGTTTATGGACACAATAGCAGTCATTATCGATATCTAATTGGAGAGTATTACCGGGTCAACAGATGATCTCTCTAGCAAAGCCACAAAACAAACAGGTAAAACATCTGTTTTGCCAAAATCAGACTTTACTGCAAAGTATCCACATCCTGTTGTCGGACTTCATATTGTGCTGTGAAGACAACCGCATCTCCAGGTGCAAGAAACTCCCAGTTTCCATCGTTTCCGGTATCCGAGGAGTCACCTAGCGGTGGATTATCCACCGAGATTGTTTCATTCGCTGGAACTGGAACTGGACCAGCCGCATTGTGGCTTTCTGTGAGCCCTATATCTGTGATGGTTTGATTGCCGTTATTGGTTACAGTGTAAGTGTAAGTGATAATTTCTCCCGCCTGCACATTCACGGTTCTGTCTGCAACCTTTGACACTACAAGCGATGGGTTAGCTGATATGGTGGTTGTTGCTTGTGATGTTTGTGGCGTAGCACCTGTTTCATTTGTTGTAACGGAAACAGTATTCACGAGATTATTGGCGTCATCCATCTGGGCTTGCGTCACCACATGGCTTGCCGTGTAGATCCAGGTTTCCCCAAAATCCAATACGTTGTTTGTATCTGTATCGCCGGCAGGCCCTGTTAGTGCAATCGGGGTGTTTGTTCCATTCTGACTAAGAACATCTACTGGACTGACATTATTGAGTGGTGCTCCACCTGTGTTCACCACAGTGATTGTATAGTTCAGTGTTGTGGGCAGGCTTGTAATATTCAACACGTCCACAGCCTTGGCAACTGTGAAACCTGGATCCGGGTTCCCTGTTACAGTCATCGTAAACGTTGCAACGGAATCGGTGTTTGAGCCATCACTTATGGACAAGCCTTCCTGATCCTCGATCACATAAGTGACCGTTTCAATGGCCGTTTGTCCAGGCGCCAAATCATTATGAACTCCGTTGGGATCATACACGTAACTTCCATCTGGCTGCACTGTCAGTAGCGCACCGCTTGCAAGTGTGATCGTGGTGCCTCCAACCGGTATCGGCGTACCATTGACGCTTCTAACAATAAGATCAGCATCATCCTGATTATCAAAATCTGTACCGAAGCCATCATCATCGCCGATGAGATTACCTGATCCAGTATTGTCCTCATCGGTTGTGTTCGCATTATCAGTCGCAATTGGAGGTGTGTTAAAAAGCAAATCATCAATAACGATGACTTGAAACGATGGGTCACCATCATCGTTGGTTTCTGCAATATGAGAAACTGTAATTGTTGTCACAGGTTGGGTAAATTCAACGCTTAACAAACACTGGTTCGCCGTTGCCGTATCACAGAACTGTTCATTTGTATTGGCAATACCAGTCGCTGGATTATAGACAATACCCGTTCCGGTTGTGGCAGAAGGAAATCCATTGTTTGAAGTTAAATTGATTTGATCATTGAAGGTAAGTGTTGTTCCACCATCAATATCAATAACCGGAAAACGCAGGTTATATACTGGTTCGGAAAAAC
>CAWUJF010000598.1:0-2545 GCA_963922405.1 uncultured Hyphomicrobiales bacterium
CATTTGCATCTGAATGAACATGGTAATGCCCATCATGATCGGCCAGAAGCCAAGTAGCAGGATCGGTGAAAGATAGAGGGCAGGCTCCCAAGGCAGCAGGCCAAACAGGTTCCAGATTGAGCTTGGGTCACCTGCGGCAAGGTCCTGAATCCAGCCGAAAAACGGAGCATGACGCATCTCGATTGTTACATACAACACCTTGTAGAGCGCAAAGAACACAGGGATCTGGATCAGGATTGGCCAACAACCTGCTGCGGGATTGATCTTCTCACGCTTGTAAAGCGCCATCATTTCCTGTTGCTGCTTCATTCGATCTTCGGCATAGCGTTCGCGAAGTTCCATCATCTCCGGTTGAACTTTTTTCATCTTCGCCATGGAGGCATAGGACATGTTTGCCAATGGCAGGAACAGGAGTTTGATGATTACGGTGGCTCCCAGAATGGCGAAGCCGAAGTTGCCGACAATTCCGTGTATCCAGTGAATCAACCAGAAAAGTGGTTTGGTGATGAAGTAGAACCATCCCCAATCGATCAACAGTTCAAAGTTCAAGATGTTGAGACTGTCATCATAACCATCAACGATTTCAGTAACTTTGGCACCTGCAAACAAGCGGTTTTGGAAGCTTTGGGTGCCGCCTGCGGAGATTGCCTTTTGCTCACCGACAAACTGCGCCTGGTAAAGCGGCTGCCCATTATCAAAATAGGCAAATTTTGATCTGAGCGAACCGGTCGGTATCATTGCGGTTGCCCAGTATTTATCTGTGATGCCTAACCAACCGGCATCAACACGGGCAATGTCTATTTCTTTTGAGTCCTGCAAATCGCTATAATCGATCTCCTGGAGGCCTTCATCTCCCAGAACCCCAATCAAGCCTTCATGCAGAACAAAAATATTCTCCGTTTCCGGTGTACCGAACCGAGCTATACGTCCATAGGGTGTGATATCCACCGGCTCAGACATCGGGTTGGTAACACTGTCTGTGATAGTGAACATATACTGATCATCAAGCTCGATCTTACGTTCAAATTTCAGACCTTTTTCATTGGTCCAATCCAGCACAATACTGCTGTTCGCACCCAACTGAGTGGAGGAAGAGTTCCATTTTGTGTTGGGACCTGGCAGTTCTCCTGCGGTTTCAGATTTCGTGTAACCGAATTCAGCAAAGTACGCGTCCGCTGTTCCACGCGGAGATAGTAGTTCAATCAGTGGGCTGTCGGGATCCAGGGTTTCACGATATTTCTTGAGTTTAATGTCATCGATCCGTGCACCGGTAAGATTGATGGATCCGATCAGTGTGTCTGTTTCCAGTGTGATGCGTTTGTCGTTTGCAACTGCTTCTTCGCGCGATGTGCTGGTCGCGTTACCGGAGTCAGGAATTGATGCAGCATTGTCGTTTTGCGGAATAACGCCATTCTGCGTGTTATCATTTGTTGTGACCGATTGTTCGGTTTGCTGACGCTGCGCCTCAAGTTCAGCAATACGTCTTTCTTCTTCGACCTTTGGATTTAAGTAGAAAACCCACCACACGACCAACACCAGCATGGATAATCCCATGGCCAGAAACGTATTGCTGTTTTGATTGTTCATAGTCTCGTATCCGTTTCGTCAAATTCCGGCTTTTTTGACAGGACTTGTCTGGGTTCCGCCAACCCTTTTGCTTTTGCCTTTTGCCCCGTTACGGTGAACGTGGTCAAGACCTAGCTGCAAATCCTTCACAATTGTTGAAAAGTCTGCGGTCAATGCCTGGCGTTTTGCAATCAGCACATAATCGGAAATGGGCATGTTTGGTGATGACATCAACCCCCCGGCTGCGGCTCTCAAACGTCTTTTAATCCGGTTGCGAACGACGGCGTTCCCGATTTTTGTGGTCACTGTATATCCGATGCGCGGATTTTTCTGATCAGAAGGCATCACCTGGAGTGTCACTCTAGGTGTAGAAAAGCGTTTTCCTTTTCTCAAACGCAAAAAATCTCCGCGTTTTTTCAAGCTTTCGACTACGCGGAGATCTCTATTATTTTCAGACAGTTGTTTGGTCAAGGCCATCTCCCTGATGTAGCCTTGTTACTAAAACCAGAACTTGATTAGGCTGAAAGGCGCTTGCGGCCTTTAGCACGACGTGCAGCGATTACACGACGACCACCTTTGGTTGCCATTCTGGAACGAAAACCATGTCTTCTCTTGCGAACAAGATTGCTAGGCTGAAAAGTGCGTTTCATATCTCTTTATCCCCGACCAATCCGGAGATCCTCAAATCTTAATTTATGCAGCTATTATGGCCCGAGCATCACAGTGCGCAAAGCGTTTTAGCTACTAGTTGTATTTTCTGGAAGCATTGCAGCCGGACAAGCCAGCTTTCCAACAGTTGTGTGGCTTATAAGTCGACTGGAAACCCAAGTCAATATTCTTGTGAAATTGCCATAAAACCTTTACCCAGTGTCCAAACGGGGTTCTCAACGGAGATTAGTAATTTTTTTAAGTCAGTCTTCAAGCGATGAACACGTAAAATTCATTCTTTTGTTGCTGAAAATTATTCTATGTAGTCTCA
>CAWUJF010000599.1:0-2543 GCA_963922405.1 uncultured Hyphomicrobiales bacterium
GCATTGGTGCTGAAGTCAACATGACCTTCCCACTCGGTTCGCACCTGGCAGACATTAATCGACTTTCAAACGCTGAAGCCAATGTGTGCATGTATCGAGAGTTTGGCCGCATGTTATGCGAAGAACTCGACCGACCTTATTTACAAGCACCAATTGGCATTCATTCAACTGATGCATTCTTGCGAACGCTTGGAGAGATGCTTGATCTCGATCCCGAACCATTCATCGAGCAAGAAAAACACACCACACTTAAGCCGATGTGGGATTTGTGGCGTTCTGTAACGCAAGACTTTTTCGGAACCGCCAGTTTTGCAATCGTAGCTAACGAGACCTATACGCGCGGATTAAAGAACTTCTTGTCAGAAGAAATGGGTCTTCCCTGTGCCTTTGCAATTTCTCGTAAGGCGGGTGTCAAAACCGATAATATGGAAGTTCAAAATCTGCTTTCAAAACATAAGCCGATGGTGGTCTTCGGATCCTATAACGAGCGAATGTATCTGGCAGATCAAGGTGCACGGTCAACCTACATCCCGGCATCTTTCCCCGGTGCCATCATAAGAAGGCATGTGGGTACGCCATTCATGGGTAATGCTGGAGCATCCTATCTCATTCAAGAAGTCTGCAATGCGATGTTTGATGCGCTCTTTCACATCCTGCCGCTTCAAAGCCAAATGGATGCACAGGCTTCAGAAACACTTACAAAAAATAGCAATTCTATCTCATGGGAAAAAGAAGCACGTCAGGAACTCGACGAAGTTGTTGAGCGCGAACCAATTCTGGTTCGAATTTCTGCTGCAAAGACCCTCAGAGATAAGGCTGAGCGTGATGCACTGAGACTAGGCGAAAGCTGTGTCACCGCAAAACGTGTGAGAGCGGCAAGTCAACACTTAGCGGGGACTGTCGCATGATTGATTTTAGACGGGAGGAAAGAACATGACTGATTCTGCTTTTGAACGGCCATCGAGCTTGAACCGGATGACCGCCATAGAGACGATCGAGTTTCGTCTGTTGGTCGCAATTCTGATGGTTATTTCTGCGTTTGTATTGCTGGGAGGCCTGGTCTTGGGCCGAAGGTATCAGATGCCATTTTGGAAGGAAGTAAAATCCACTGCTTATGCGGCAGCGGGATACGCCTTCAAATATTGAGATTCACGAATTTCTCCACCTAACCCCTGGAGGAATACATGGTTCAAACGAACCGGCCCGGCCGCAGGGTTTTGCGGCGAACGCCGAAAGGCACGAACGACTAGGAGGTTACATTATGGCTAGTCAAGAAGGGGGCTCAATGACTGGACTTTCCAGCGCTGAAGCCCGCGAGTTCCACCGGATATTCATGAAGAGTACTATTCTCTTCACTGGATGGGCCTTTGCTGCGCATGTACTTGTGCATCTCTGGCGACCATGGCTGTACAATGATGGTAGCGAGCAAGTTTCAAGCTTACTCGAAACACTCAGCAGCCTGCCAATCGTAGGGTAGGAAATGAACCATGTATAAGATTTGGCTATTTTTCGACCCACGCCGTGTTCTGGTGGCACTGGCAATTTTTCTGTTCACTTTAGCAATTCTAATTCATTTTATTTTGCTTAGCACGGACAGATACAACTGGTTGGATGTCAATCAGATTTCTTCGCTTAATACCGAAGCTTCGATTGAACGCCTCATATCGTGAGGTGATCCACGCTCTCGGCAGGCGGGTTTTCCTGCCTGCCGAAAATCAAATTTGAAATTTTATTTGGAGATTTGGCAATGGCCCTTTTGAGTTTCGAGCGAAAATACCGTATCCGCGGCGGCACGCTCCTTGGAGGCGACCTGTTCGATTTTTGGGCAGGGCCATTTTACGTTGGTTTTTTCGGTGTGCTGACAATATTTTTCGCCACACTGGGAACCGCACTGATAATTTATGGAGCCGCATTGGGGCCCACTTGGAATGTGTGGCAAATCAGCATCAACCCACCTGGTCCGGAATATGGATTGGGCCTGGCGCCGATGGCTGAAGGCGGGCTATGGCAAATCATAACGTTTTGCGCAACCGGAGCATTCGCAAGTTGGGCACTAAGGGAAGTGGAGATCTGTCGCAAACTTGGGATGGGATATCATGTTCCCTTCGCTTTCAGCGTTGCGGTCTTTGCGTTTGTTACGCTAAACATTTTCCGTCCTGTAGCAATGTACATCACCGATGGTGGTGAATCAGGCTGGTCGCACGGGTTCCCATACGGGATCTACTCTCACTTGGAGTGGGTCAACAATGTGGGATACACCTATGGTAACTTCCACTACAACCCGGCCCATATGATCGCTATTACGTTCTTCTTTACAACCACATTAGCTTTGGCATTGCATGGCGGTCTTATCCTGTCTTCAACCAATCCTGGTAAGGGAAAAGAAGTCAAAACACCCGAACACGAAGACACATACTTCCGTGACTTCATTGGCTACTCAGTTGGCACACTCGGGATCCACAGACTAGGACTGTTCCTGGCCTTAAACGCAGGTTTCTGGAGCGCGATCTGTATCATTATATCAGGCCCACTATGGGAAGATG
>CAWUJF010000600.1:0-2541 GCA_963922405.1 uncultured Hyphomicrobiales bacterium
GGAGGAATTGAATTAAATCTACCTGAAGAGAGGGAAGAGTTTCCAGAAGATGAAGAGCGTATTCAACTGCCTAAAGCCCGTTCAAACATGGATGTGGCAATCAAACAGGCTGGCCCGCCACAGGCGCAACGCGCAACCCTGACCGGCATCAACTTCGATCTGGATGCGGGCGATGTGGTAGCTGTGATCGGCCCAAGTGGATCAGGTAAATCCACACTGGCTAGAATGCTCACAGGCATCTGGTTCCCGCAACGCGGTGAAGTGAACCTGGATGGTTCTCCGACCTCCAAATGGAATGCCGCTGAACTCGGAGCCCAGATCGGGTATCTGCCTCAGGATGTGGAATTGTTTGAAGGAACAATCCGCGAAAACATCTCACGCTTTGCTGCTGATGCTACAGATGAGGCAATCCTCAAAGCTGCTCAGGATGCGGATGTGCATGATATGATCCTCAATCTGCCAGACGGCTATGAGACTGTCATCGGCACAAGAGGTACATTCCTCTCTGGCGGTCAGCGTCAACGCATCGGCCTTGCTCGTGCTCTTTACGGTGACCCGTTCATCATCGTGCTTGATGAACCCAACTCCAACCTCGATGCTACCGGCGACACAGCCCTTATGCATGCGGTTATGAGAGCCCAGGCCCGCGGTGCCATCGTCGTGGTCATGACCCACCGTCCAAGCACGCTTCAGGCAGTAAACAAGGTGCTTGTGCTGGATAGCGGTCAAATGAAGGCCTTTGGTCCAAAAGAGCAGGTTCTGCGTTCCACAACCCGTGCAATCGTCAATAACGGCGTTCCCCGAGTGACGTCTGCAAACAATCAACCCGAACAAGCAGGAAAGGTAGCATCAAAATGAGTAATGCCCTGATTCCACACAACAATTATGAAATCCTCGATCCCGTCGACCTGCCAGCACCAGCTGAAATGCCGACACAGAAAACCCCCATTGGCCTGTTTGTTCTTATGGGTGTTATCACCATCGCCGTGTTCATTGGCGGTATGTCCTACTGGGCTGTAACCTCCAAGATTGATGGTGCAGTGGTTGCTCCGGCTTCCTTCGTTGTCGAAGGCAACAAGAAAACCGTCCAGCACCTTGATGGTGGCATCGTAAATGAACTGCTTGTTACAGAAGGCGACTATGTGGAGGCCAACCAGGTTCTCATTCGCATGGATAGCACGGACAACGATGTGAACCTTGATGTTCTGGGCAACCAGTACACTGAACTCACAGTACGCCGTGCAAGACTGGTGGCTGAGTTGGATGAGCAGGAAGATTTCCGTTTCATCGACCTGAGTTCTTCTGCAACCGGTAAATCAGACGTGGAAACCCTGAAGAGTGTATTTGCCACTCAGAAGAAGCTGTTCGACGCACAAAAGCGCGCCCGGTTGAGTGAAAAGGAAATTCTCGACCAGCGGATTTCAAGCCTTGAGCGTGAAATCGAGGGCATTGAAGAGCAACGCTCTTCCAACACACGCCAATTGGAAATCGCAAAGTCTGAACTGGTGACCTTTGAAAGTCTGTTCAAAAAGGGTCTGACCCAGATCAGCCGCGTGAATGGTGTGAAGCGCGAGATCGAAAGACTGCGTGGGTTGGATGCTTCCTTTGTCACTTCGCAGGCAAGATCTCTCAATGAAATCGGTGAGCTTCGTCTCACAGGCCTTGGCCAGCAGAAACTCCGCAAAGAGTCTGTGACAACGGAACTGGCAGCCCTTGAAGCGCAGATTGCATCAATCGAACCGCAATACATTGGAGCTTTGCAGCGTCAGAAGCGCATTGAAATCACAGCGCCCGTAAGCGGCAAGGTCGTGAACATGAGCATCTACACCAAAGGTGGGGTGATCAGACCGGGTGAGCCGATCCTCGACATCGTGCCGAATGATGAAGAGCTGGTTGTGGAAGCAAAGGTCAATGTGACCGATATTGAGAAGCTCTACGTGGGTCAATCAACTCGAATTCGGTTAACCGCATTTGACCAGACTGACATTCCAGAAGCCACAGGTCGCATTGTCGATCTTTCAGCTGACAGCATTGTCGATGAGCGCAGCGGATCAAGCTATTTCCTCGCAAAAATCCGCATGGATGCTGAACAGGAACAACAGGTTACGGATCTGCAGTTTGTTCCCGGAATGCCTGCTGATGTTTTCGTAAACACCGGTGAACGGACAGCGTTCAGCTATCTAATGCAGCCGCTGAACGATCGCATTGCCAGAACGTTCATCGAGTAATTGAGAATTGCGGACAAAGTATCCGCAATCCAATCATATAGCCCTAGACTAACGGTCAAATTGTTTGCCCCTTTTGACCGTTCTTTTTTTGTGTGCCAAAAGGTTTCTTGAATTTAAACAGATGAAACTTTTTTGAATGGTAGCAAAATCCAAACCACCCGCACTACGTCAGGATCCTCACGGTTCAAGCGTTGATCTGGAGCCGCGATTGGCACAGGCCATCGGCAATGAAGTGCGTAATTGCCGAAAACGATTAGGCATCACGATCACCGAACTTGCCGGAACATCGGGCCTCTCCACTGGCATGATTTCA
>CAWUJF010000601.1:0-2539 GCA_963922405.1 uncultured Hyphomicrobiales bacterium
GAGATAATAAAGACAGTAAGAGGGATCGGATATATCTACGATCCCAAATAGCTATGTCATTCAGTTGAGTGGGTCTCGCTTTCCTTTGCTTTGCGTAAGTTGGAAGCAATAGCCATCATCGCGATTTTTGAACCGTCGCGACAATTTTTCTGGACCGGTTCCTCCCGCCTCTCATTGTTTCTAAGTGTCATAAATATCCCTTTAGATCTTTCAGCGATGTTAATCCCGAATCGCTTTCATGCCGTATCTAATCATTCGCAGACGGATTTACCATTGTTCAATAAAAAGTTTTCTTTGAAACGACGATCTTTCTCCATTGAGACGTGGGAAGGGCAAACTTCCAACAAGTGCCCATCAAGACCAAGTTCCTTGTTATTGAGAAACAATGTAAACGTCTGATAACTTTATAAATAATGAGAGACTATTGTTTTGAATTGCAGTCTATTGCTTAAGAACTGTTCAACAGTCGTATTTGATCTGGAAGAGTTTTATCCACAATTCATAGGCTGTTAACCCTTAAATACCTGACTTATTTGCAAAAATGAAACACAATCCCCATATCAATCACATGAACGTGAGAAGATTATACGAGGAGGATATTGATGTTTTTTGGATTTGACATAGCACTAGCGGTATTAGCATTTCTGGTCATTCTGATCATTTTTGCCGGTGTTAAACAGATTCCACAAGGATACAATTATACAGTCGAACGCTTCGGAAAATTTACAAAAACACTGAAGCCAGGGCTTAACATAATAATTCCATTCATTGATCGTATCGGTGCGAAAATGAATATGATGGAACAGGTTTTAGATGTACCAACCCAGGAAGTCATTACCAAAGACAACGCTACCATCAGCGCTGATGGCGTGACATTTTTCCAGATATTGGACGCTCCACAAGCTGCTTATGAGGTGCGCGATCTGGAAAGAGCACTATTGAACCTGACTATGACCAACATTCGTACAGTTATGGGGTCTATGGATCTGGATGAGTTGCTTGCAAAACGGGATGAGATCAACGATCGTCTGCTACGCGTAGTAGATGAAGCAGCTTCTCCCTGGGGAATTAAAATCACACGTATTGAAATCAAAGACATCAATCCGCCAAAAGATCTTGTTGATGCAATGGCCAGGCAGATGAAGGCAGAACGTGATAAGCGCGCAAACATTCTTGAGGCAGAAGGACTAAGACAAGCTGAAATTCTGAAAGCAGAGGGTGAAAAACAGTCACAAATCCTTCAGGCCGAAGGTGAACGTGAAGCAGCATTCCGAGACGCCGAAGCCCGCGAACGACTGGCACAAGCTGAAGCAGAAGCCACACGCATGGTTTCAGAAGCTATTGAAAAGGGGAACGCGCAGGCGATCAACTACTTCGTTGCACAGAAATACGCCGAAACCCTCGGCAAAGTTGCAAGTGCCAATAACCAGAAAGTCATTATGATGCCATTGGAAGCATCATCTCTCATTGGCTCAATAAGCGGTATTGGTGAAATAGCAAAAGAAGTTTTCGGGAACGGTTCAGGCGATGATGGTTCCTCCCCTACGCCACCAAGCGCTCCTAGAACCACACCTGGCGTCCCGATGTTCGGAAACAATAACAACCAACGGACTTGAACATGATGGTACTATTTCAAACATTAGGCCCGTGGACATGGGTGATATTGGGACTAGTATTGCTCGGTATAGAAATTTTTGCGCCGAGCACTTTCCTCCTCTGGCCCGGTTTATCTGCAATAGTGGTTGGTGTCATCACGCTCGTTCTGGGAACAGAAAGCGCCATATGGCCTTGGCAGGCACAGCTGCTTTCATTTTTGTTACTCACCCTGATAATCGCTTGGGTAGGTCGGCAATATGTTTCCAAACGGGGTCTGGAAGAAAGTGAACAACCAGACTTGAACGAGCGTGGCGCAAAACTTATTGGTCAAACCGCTGTGCTCAGCAACGCAATCTCCAATGGCCAGGGCCGTGTGAAAATTGGAGACACTACCTGGCGGGTGAAAGGTCCGGATTCAAAAGCTGGTAGCACAGTACGCGTTGTGGATTATGACGCCGGAACTCTGTTGGTGGAGTTAGTTTGATCAAGCAACACCAATTCGAAGTAAGTCATGAAGATGGACAATCCCTACGGGTTTTTGTCCATCATCCGTGACAATCAATGCGCTGATATTATTATCATTCAACACGGCCATTGCCGCAGGAGCCAGAACTTCACCTGAAATAGTCTTGGGATCCCTCGTCATGAGGTCATCCACTTTTAGAACTTGCAAGTCTTTGTCCAAGTTTCGTGCCAGGTCACCATCCGTCAAAATTCCGATCAGCCTGCCATCCGGATCGGTGACGCCCACACAACCAAAGCGCTTTTCAGAAAGTTCCATAACAGCTTCCGGCATGGGTGTGTTCTCATTGACAATCGGCAGTGAATTTCCCTTGTGCATCACTTCACGCACACGGGTTAACCTGGAACCCAGTGCTCCACCTGGATGGTAAACTCCGAAATCTTCTGCAGAAAAGCCTTTGCTTTCCAAAAGCGCGATCGC
>CAWUJF010000602.1:0-2533 GCA_963922405.1 uncultured Hyphomicrobiales bacterium
TTCAAAGAACGTGCTCTCACCCTTCTGCATGGGCTTGTCATCCCAGGTGAGATGGGGTGCTGTGGCATCCATGCCAGAGGGTGCCATGGGCACAATCGCAGGATAATCACCCCAGTAACCATCAACGCCACGAATTGCGGTTTTGTAGATCTCTGCCACAAGCTCGTTTTTGGGAAGGCCCGGCTCAGCCACTTCCACGATCATGGCATGCATACGCTCCACGATTTTTGCTGCAGCCCGCATGAAGGAAATTTCCGTCTCGCTCTTGATCGCCCGCTGCCAGTTCACCAGACCGGTTGTGTCCATGAATTTTGCGTCGGGCAGATTTTCCCTCAGCGTTTCCCACGCGGCTGCGGAGAAATAGTAATTGTCCATCTCCACACCGATGCGCAAGCCCGACCAACCTCTTTCGCGGATCAGATCGCTGAGCGGTTGCATGGGATGGCGTTCCGGCGTTTGCACATATTCATCTGCATATCCCACAATGTTGTCATGGCTCATGAAGACAGTCCGCTTGGCACCAAGCGCATCCATGCCACGCCCCCACCAAACGGGTTCACCTTCCATCGCAAGCAATACGGCCTGGTGCGTGTAGAACGACCAACCGTCATAGCCCGTAAGCCACGCCATGTTCGAGGGATCGCTGACGATCAGCAATTCCGCTCCTGCCGCTTCCATGGCCTGACGCGTCTTCGCAAGACGCTCGGCATATTCATCCAGAGAGAAGTGCAGTGTGGGTTTGCTCATTTTTCCCCGGCCTCCACTTCTTCTCCCGCCATGATCCTCTGATGCAGGTTCATGTCTATATTGCCACCGCAACAGAACAGCACAGTTTTGCCTTCTGGTTTCACCTTGCCGGAAATAACAGATGCGATGGCCACACTGCCCCCGCCCTCCACGATCTGGCGTTCCTTGAAATAGGCATGGCGCAGTGCATCACGGATTTCCTGCTCGCTCACCAGGATGTATTCATCCACCAGCTCACGAACCATGGGGAAAGTGTATCGGTTGTTTTCACCAATACCGCCACCCAGCGAATCTGCTAACGTCGGCACTTCTTCCACCTCCACATAGTGGCCTGCCTTGATGCATTCGACCATGGCAGGACCGCGCTCCATGGTTACGCCGATAATCTTGATCTTGTCGTTGCGCGCCTTCAGTGCTCCCGCGACACCGGCAAGGAGCCCGCCACCGGATAAGGGAATGACCGCACAATCCATGTCCGGCAGTTGATCAAAGGCTTCCAGTCCCAAAGTTCCCTGACCGGCGATAACATCTGGATTATCGAAGGGCGGGATCATGACCATCCCCTCCTCTTCCACCAGACGGATTGCCTCCACTTCAGCCTCGTCCTGGCTATTGCCGTAAATGCAGATTTCAGCGCCTTCCAGTTTGATGCCGTCGCGCTTTACCTGGGGCACAAGGTTGGACATGCAGATGATGCACTTAACCCCCGCGATGCGGCAGGCACGTGCAAGCCCCCGGCCGTGGTTTCCGGTTGAAACACCAACCACCCCGCAGCGCTTTTGTTCGTCCGTCAAATTGGCGACCGCATTACTGGCGCCGCGCAGTTTGAAACTGCCGGTAAGTTGATGGTGCTCGAGTTTCAGAAAGATGTCCGTTCCGGTCTCACTACTCAGCGTAGCGGACGGGACTAAGGGGGTTCTTTGAACTGCGCCAGAGATTGTCTCCTTTGCTTTTTCAAAGTCTGCAAGTTTGATCATGAATTGGGTGCCTCCAGGGTGGGATCAGGTTCAGTAAATACTGAAAAGCAAGTGGCGGCAATCTCTTTGGCATATGGATTGCTCCTCATTTGATGAGTTAGTGCGCCCTGTTTCAAAATGATACAGGTCGTCCATGATTGGTGCATGACCAGAGTGTGAAATGAGCATTGAAACCTTCGAGGTAAATCAGACACCCGCAAAACCGGCCAAGGGCCCTAAATCCGAACAATCCATGCCGTTGCGTGAAGGGTATCTGAGACTTGGCTTCATGGGTCTGGAGATGATGTCACTCTTTCTTCTGGGTTTGACGATCGCCCATGGTTATGTGGTGATGTTTTTGCAGGAACCCCAGATTTTTCCGCTCTACAGCACTCCGCTTATGTTGCTGCCATTGTTGATGGCATTGAAGTTTAACCGCGATGGGTTTTACGAAACACCGGCGCTGATCAAACCTTCGACCATCGCACTCGATCTGATGAAATCAGCAGGAACGGTCTTTATCATTCTTATCATTATCGGATTTCTCTCCGGACTTGCGCATCATTATTCGCGGGTCTGGTATGTGATGTGGGCAGCAAGCTCTGTGGGTGTCTCGCTCATTCTGCGTGGTGCGTTTTCTCACTTCCTTAACCGGATCACCAAAGGGGATGCGGGCCTCAGTCAGGTGGCCATATTCGGTGACTTGCCGGCGGCACTTAAATTGCGCGCGCAAATCAACGCTGAAGCAAACGGTCTGAAGGTGGTGGGCATTTATACAGAGAATGGCAATTCGCTTGATGGAAATGTGGCGGGTTCACTGGAAGATCTCA
>CAWUJF010000603.1:0-2533 GCA_963922405.1 uncultured Hyphomicrobiales bacterium
GCAGATGTGACTACCGACCCCGATAGCAAGGAAAAATATTACACTCTTCGGGTGAAAGTTGACCCGGATGATATGAAGAGAGCATCAGAAGACGTAGAGCTTCAAGCAGGCATGCCAGCTGATGTTTTCGTTCAAACCGGTGAACACACACCGTTCAGATATTTGGCTGACCCAATTATCAAGTCATTTAACCGGGCGTTTCGCGAAGAAGCCTTTAGTGACAGGGTGACTGTGGAGGAGCGTCTGAAACAAGGCTCAGCGCCTGAATAGGGTACTTTTATATCAGTTATCCTGCTGAACCAATTTCTGAACGTATTAGAATATCATCATGAAAAAATTGATTAATTTAATATTTTTTATCATGTTTTCTAGCTTTATTCATTCAGTTGCAGTGGCTGGTCCTGTAGATTGGATTGGAAGGGTAAATTACGCCGGCTATTCACACCGGACTCATTGTACGGGCGCTCTAATAGCGCCCGATATGGTTTTAACGGCCGCACACTGCCTGATTTCCACAAAAACCGGGAAACCTCTAGATCCAGGCAATGTTGTTTTTCGCGCTGGTTACCATCTTGGAGAAAGCAAGGTTGACGTGCGTGGTCGCGCTTTTGTCTTTATGAAGGGTTATCTGAAGGCCAAAACCAGTTCTGAAAAAACCATGTTAGATGCCTCAATCATAGTTCTCGAAAAGGGATTAGACATTAGACCGGCACGTCTTTCCGCCATAGATGGTAGCGAAAATACCTTCGCATATAAGGGATATTCGCTTACGAAACCACATATTCTAACCGGGTCGGACACTTGTAACAGAAAATCGGAACATGCGGGTCTGCTTTTGGTGGATTGTGAAGCAAAACAGGGACAATCAGGAAGTCCGGTTATTTCAAAATCAAATGGCAACATAATTGGATTGATTGTTGCAATTAATGGTGACGGAGAAGCAATCGTTCTCAATATTGCAGGGCTGGATAAGTTCGAAACGCAGTTGTTTCACAGTAAAGCCCCGATTGAATAGAGATCCCAAAACTCCTGAAGGTAAAACGGAGTCGTCAAGCCGGAATTTTGATGGCTTCTAACAACTACAGCGCATAAGCCTTATGGAATATGCGCTGTAAAAACAACTGGTTATGGATCAAGGAACTTTCTGGTTCAATTAAGCTGATAAGGCAGAGTGATCAGGGCCACTTGCATTATTTGAGGCCACCCAGAGAGCGATTTGAGTTCTGTTAGTAACACCAAGCTTCTTGATCAGTGAGTTCACATGAACATTCACGGTATTTACCGCGATATCGAGAGAACGTGCGATCTCTTTGTTGGAAGAGCCAACCGCAACTGCAGCAGCTACTTCTGCTTCCCTGCTTGTAAGGCAAGATTGTTCATTCACAAACCTTGCAGGCACCTTCAGTGGCAGATTACGGACAACTGGACCATCTGTCTTGCGGCGCGAGGAATTCTTGCGAATTATCATCCCGTCAGCAGCAAGCTGAATGATCATTGTAATCTTGTCCACATCAGTATCAGAACTGATGACTGCGGCTAGGTTATCCGGAGCGCTCCCAACCAAACTATCTGGCAGCCGCGAATCGGCAATCAGCACTATGGGAGTAGTGCGGATTTTCATAAACACCTTGAGCAGATCACCAGTTGCTGAGGATTCTCCTCCAACTTTAATGATGACAAGATTTCCCTGGAAATTGGATATTGCAGTACACGTATCTTCGTAATCTTCCGAAACCGAAGCGTTTAATCCTGCATTTTGTACGAGTTTTTTGATTGCAGCGCGTTCAAGTCCGCTACCACCGATAATCAGAGCATCTTTCATGCTATCAGCACAACTATGTGACATTCTTCCCCCTGCTACACCTCCATACCTACAAGGAAGGTGCTGGTTCGTTAGGATGCCCCTAGTTTTATAGTGCCGCTTTATACAGTTACTGTGACAAACACAATACAGTTTGTCAATTAGAATAAAATTTTCACAATATGTGGTTAATTCAAGAAACACTAATAAATGTAATAAAATTAATAAGTTAGTATATTTGTACACAGGATTTATGGTTAAGAAGAGCGAGAATTCCTAACATTTTTATCAAGAGATTATTCGTATGTTTTAATGAGTGCCAGAGTCCCATTGTCGGTGCAATGGAAGCGCGTTTGGGTATGTTAACGGCATTGATCTCTTGAATGATAGGAGATTCTAACGCGTCTCAGTTACGAATCATGCGCACAATTTTAGGATAGCTGTTAAAAAACTTGATTTGCGTTTAATACAGTATTGCGTTTTAAATAAAGCGCACTATGTTCACCTCATAGGGTAGTTGGGCAATAGGGGCATTGGGCAAATTTCATACAGTTCCTTGTGCAAGAGAATCATCTGATTCTCCAAACGTCATGATGTAATTCAGAAAGTGTTAACTTTTGCGAATTATTTTGCCGGACCCCGTCCACATTTTCTGCACATAGTTAATAATATCTAAACAAAACTAACTAGAAATCGCGCTTTATTACGCTGCGATAGATGGTCTTGGTTATT
>CAWUJF010000604.1:0-2532 GCA_963922405.1 uncultured Hyphomicrobiales bacterium
GCGCTGACGATTTTGCCAGCAATAGGGCAACAATCAGAGAAACCATCACCAAAGTGGTGAGTTCAGGTGTTGTTCCTATTTTGATCGGCGGAGACGATTCCGTTCCCATTCCGATGATTGATGCCCTTGGTGACACGGGCGGAAAATACACAATCCTGCAGATTGATGCTCACATTGACTGGCGTGAGGAACATATGGGAGAGCGGCTGGGACTATCCTCCACCATGCGGCGCGCGTCAGAGATGGGCCACATCAGTCAGATTATTCAGGTGGGTGCGCGGGGCATCGGCTCCGGTCACACGGATGACTATAATGACGCGATTGACTGGGGTGCGAAGTTCTTCACCGGGCGTGACATTCACCAGTCGGGTCTTGCCCCGATCATTGACGCCATTCCGGATGGTGCAAACATCATCATCTGCTTTGACATTGATGCGCTGGATCCTTCAATTGCGCCGAACACGATCGGGCGTGCGCCTGGTGGCCTCACCTATTATCAGGCGCTTGATCTGATCAGTGGAGCTGCAAAGAAAGGGCGTATCGCGGCTGTTGATGTGGTGGAGATCATGCCTGAGGTGGATGTGGATGGCCTTGGCGCGCTGACCGTTTCACGCCTCGTTGCTTTCATCATGGGTTTACTGGCCAGGCAACAAGCCCGCATCTAGCTGTTGCCCCCTCACCCAACAATCGTACAGATCGATAAAGTTCCCAAATTTGATACTGATTAGCAGGTTTCATTCTAACTCATAGAAATGAGTTTGAATTAACATGGACGCGACAACGGCATCCAACTGGGATATCTCTTTGTCAATTTTCGCTTCTGTCTCTTTAGGCATTACAATTTTTGAATCACCTGGAAATTCTGCCAACATCTTATTTCTAAAAAAGGTTGGCGGATGGGTGCTGTCCAATGTTGTCAATTCCCTTTCCAACAGTCTGTTTACACGCTCTACTTCCGTATCTGGCACATCTTGCAATTCAGCAGTGAACGCCGGGATTATTTTCTCTTTATCGCGATGATGCTTTCTGAGTTTGGCAATCAACCAATTGTAGTGCGAAGTTACCAATGCGATGCGAGAATTCAAGGAGACGAATTCATCGGTGCCTGAGACTTTCCCGCCCAGATAATCTGCGAGATATTCTGCTTTTTGAGAATCGTACCAGTAGATATGGATCAGCAATTTCCCGTATGTCGATACCATCCATGAAACCGGTCTCATGGCGAGCTTAGCCAAAATTTCTCCAAAACTGGGATCCTCGTGGATTGGCTCGCTTAAAAATTCATACCAGAAATCCAGGGAATTCAGGGCTGAACCCAACCAAAGTCCTCTGGAGGAGTCGCCATTTACCTGATGCGAAAGCTCATGCGCTATCAGTGCGGTCTTCTGATCTGAATCCAATGAGAACCACAATGGTGTTCCTAGTGTCAGCAGGCTTTTTTTTGGAAATCCGAATGTTGAATAAGAGGCATTTATCTCATCGGAAAGACAGATGAGGTCTATTCGTTTTGTGTTTAATTCATCAGCGACCTCATCTACGAAGGCGTAAAGAACCGGTGCTTTTTCTCGCGTTAGAGTACCTGTCTTGGGTCTTTTTCCAAATGAGGGAAGCAGGAATACTCCTGCAGCGACGAAGATAGATCCAAACAGCAGGGTTATTACATTAAACCAATCAAAAAATATGAGGTATAAACCCAGACCCAATACCGCCAGAGTAAAGGCATGCACCAATCCAGCCATCAGGAAGGCTATTACCTTCGATGGAGACAGTGAGGCTTTTAGCAGACGTTTTTCATTTGATCTGAGTTTTTCAAACAACGCTTTACCGGATTTCTTCCCGTAGTCTGCGTAGACCCGCGCCTTAAGTCCCTGCGGTGGGATAGGAGCCTCTCCAATGTTCCAGTCACAATTCGGGCACCATTTTGTAAAACCTACAGGTACTGGAATCTTAGCGTTACATTCCGGGCAATTATCATACTTTTTCTGCGCCAATAAACAGAACCTTGCTTCAGATAACTTCAAATTACTATTGGTCATTAAAGCGGATTGGTGCTCAAGAACAAAGTAAAATGTTCCCAGTATTCCCAGATATACTTTCCATTTGCTAACTGTGTTTGAAGACTGATGTTTTATGAAAAACATTCCTAGGAAAATTAGTGTTTCCTAAAACGCCATACCCTCAACATACATCACACAAGCCCATCAATTTCCCGAAATATCCGCAGATGAGCGGATTTTTCTTGACCCGTTTCAAGAACCATCTTTGATGTGTTTATGACCACGCCGCATCTGATATTCGTGATTTTTATCAACCTCATCTGGGGTTCCATGTTTATCGTGGCAGCCTTTGCGTTGTTTGACTTTCCCCCCGTGTTATTTACAGCGCTGCGCTTTGGTCTGCTGGTAGCAATCCTTGCAATGTATATCCCGGTTGCGCGCCACATGGTCTGGCCGCTGGTCAAGGTTGGTCTCGTGATGGGTGTTGGCATGTATCTCACCCTGTATCTGTCTCTTTACCTGGCTGAAAACACAG
>CAWUJF010000605.1:0-2524 GCA_963922405.1 uncultured Hyphomicrobiales bacterium
GAGCAAGGCGAAAATATTTGGCAGAGCAAGGTTTTGACGACCAGTCAAAACTGCAGGCTCGCGAACGGGCGTTGGGTCGGAGGCCCAACGAAGGCAAATAAAGGGATAAGCGATTTCATACCACTGGCGGGAAACCGGACGAGTGAATAATCAAGTTCGCCAAAATCTCAAAAACAGATAGGCAGACCTGCAAGAGCTGAGGCAATGGCCAGGCTTTCGCCATTTTCTATCCATAGCCAGGCACAAAGGGCAAAAAATACACCCACGCTGGCAGCAATGGCATAGTCAATTGCCTGCGAGGCAAAGCTGTTACTGTCCTGTTCTGCCACATTATCCATTTGATCACTCTACGCGTTTTGGTGTCTCGAATTGCCGGAACATTTCACCTCTTCGATGCGAAGTGTCCGGAGAATAATGATGTATTCTGTGGTCACTATCAAGGGCAGATGGAAAACCTTCTGCTTCACTCCCATCCAACACGCGTCCCAGTTGTGAGATAATGCCTGTTGAACCGCATCAGCCAAGCAAGCTGGAGACCAGCCAGTCAGGCTCGAACTTCAGAATTTCCACCGTGTCGGGAATGTTCGGGTTGAAACAGCGATTGTGCCAGATGGTGGCGGAATGTTCAGCGCTGCCCAATTCCAGCCGCGAAACACTGAAGTGTAGCCGGTAGCCCTGGTTAAACTGCTTGAATTCAAGGACGCATTTGCCCAGGTTGACGAGCTCATTGGCTAGCTCGGAATTCTCACCGTAAAGCGCGGTCAGACAATCCATAAACTCCCGTGGCCCATGATAGTGAGTGGATTGCAGATAGATGAGCGTTTTCTTGCGCACTTCATTGGGGTCATGATTGCGCTGCACCTGAAATTTGAAGAACTCTGTGCTCTCTTCAGGTGCGCCTCTGAGGATGAGGGTAATCGTGCGATCAGCCAGAACTTCGTCATTCGTGGTCAAAAGCTTGGGACACATGCCCGGAGATGGACGTCCTTCATCTTCCCGCATCGCCATTTGGCGGATACGGCATTGCCAGGCAAAAAACTGCTCACGAAGGTCTGTTGGTGACATGATGTTCAGGCCTTAAATTCTGATTGTCTTGTGGTTGAATATATAGTTTGTCGAACAAAAAGGGCTACCCGAGAGCAGCCCTTTGTGCAATGCCTGAGGCATTGTAACTGTTAGGATTTATTGATTTTGCTTTCGTGCATGTGACCAACCACAAGCGCCAGAATGCAAAGTACGATGGAAATCAGCAACCAGATAAATTCTCCGCTGCCAAGTCCGGTATAATATGAAGCGCCTGCAACAGCGTCCCAATTATCAAAAGGTGCACCAATCATGGAACATTTCTCCTTACAATAGTGCCCGTTTCAAGGGCGTTGACTGAAGTGCAAGCGCGGGGTTTATCCGCGCTTGCCAATACCTTATTCAGCAGGCGCAGCGCTTGGCGCTTTACCGTTACCGTTTGAGTCCATGCCTTCCGGATATGCCACTGCAGGCACTTCCGAAATATCGAGGCCTGCGCGCTCCACGGCTTCAGATGGACGCAAGATGCCTCCCATCTTGAACAGAAGTGAGAACACATAGCCTGGGACAAACCCGATCAGGAACATGACGATAGTTCCGACCAACTGGCCGATGAAGCTGGTTGTCACAGCTCCTTCTGCAGCAGCAGACGGATAACCTGATGCCACAATGCCAAGCACGATCAGTGCATAGGCACCCAGTGTACCGTGAACGGTAACCGCACCAACGGCATCATCAATGCCCATTTTCTCAAGCATCTTGGCAGACCATGGCATTACCCATGCACAACCTACGAAGGCGATTGCGAAGGTCATCGGTGGCCAGTAAAGATCAAGACCGGCTGCAACCGAAATGATACCACCCAGGCCGCCGGACATCATCCAGAACGGATCGCGTGTTGTCATCCATGCACCGATCACGCCGCCGCCGATACCCATCAACAGGTTGAAGGTAAGAGCAGAAAGGTTCATCGGCGTACCGTAGATGTTGGTAAAGCTCACAGCTGACCATGACCATGCCTCACCCGGAGGTACGAGACATGCCATCAGGAAGCCCCAGAAGCCGACGATAATTGCCATCAGACCAACCATGGTCATCGGCATGTTGTGACCCGCCAGGTGGTTTGCTGAACCATCAGCGTTGAACTTGCCGATACGTGGTCCAAGGTTGATCAGCACACCCAGAGCAAAGAAGCCTGAAATCATGTGCACCACACCGGACGCACCGAAGTCGTGGAAACCCCAGTTTCTGACCAGCCAGCCATCTGCATGCCAACCCCAGGCTGCTGCTATAACCCATGCAACGGAACCAAGAATGATAGCCAGAATGACAAATGGTACAACGCGAATGCGCTCGATCACCGCACCGGAAAAGATTGAGGCTGTGGTCGCGGCAAAGAGCGTAAACGCGCCCCAGAACACGCCGGTAGCCTGATCCGCCACGTTCGGGCCCATCACGGCGCCTGCCGGGTTGGCAAAATCAATGCCCGTTTGCCAGCTTT
>CAWUJF010000606.1:0-2522 GCA_963922405.1 uncultured Hyphomicrobiales bacterium
AAAGTCGGGATGGCTTGTGGCAGCCATGGCGAGAATACCGGCCCCCTCATCAAACCCCACGACGGAAGGATCAAGAGAAGTGGGCCACACATAGGACCATACGTCAGCTCCCCCGACTTTTCCTTTAGCCTGTGGCCTGTCAGCTCCGGCTTTGCCATTTGTGGTCATGTGGAAGGTAACCGTATTGCCTTTCCGGTGAACATGAGCTGCAAGAATATCGAACGAAGCCACTTTTGTTGTGTCAGCGCCTGACTTGATCGCCCCTTCCTGGCTAATGGCATGGGTATCTTTGTGGTCTCCGCCTGCCAGAGCAAGGTTCGCAGACAACAGGATTGCTGAACTGGTCAGAAGCAACTTTTTCATTTTCATCTCCTTCAAACTGTATTGGGGTACTCATTAATCTTATTTAGTATCGACTCACTATCATATAATTGAAGAATTTTTTCATTGCAATAATTATTTCGAGTCGCTACTACTTTCCCATGACAGAAAATAACAACGCACGCATCAGAGAGTTGATCGCCCGGATCAGTCGCATCATGGCGGCGGAAGAATGGAAGGATGAAATCAACCCGTCACAATGGGCTGCGCTCTCCTATTTGGCAGAAGCAAATCGCTTTTCGCGAGCGCCCTCTCAGGTTGCCGAATATATGAGCGCAACCCGAGGCACTGTCTCACAGACGTTAAAAACGCTTGCTCGGAAGGGTTTCATCGAAGAGGTGAGATCAGACACCGACAAACGGTCCATTTCTTACACCGTTACCAAGAAAGGTAAGAAATTTGTGGAGCAGCGCCAGGCATTGGAAGAGGCTTTCCATTTGCCGGATGAAGCTCTGGCCACTGCGCTTGTTCAGGGTCTTGAAACACTTGTGCGCAATGCGCTCAGAAAACGAGGACAACGTCCGTTCGGCGTTTGCGAAACCTGCGCTCACAATCGAAAATTAAAAGATGGATGGTTCTGTGACTTGCTTCAGGAACCTCTAAAGTCAAACGAAATCAAACAATTGTGCCATGAGCACACGGAAAGTGCATGATGACCCTGCTTCCTGATTTATCTGCTGAAATTACCGCCCTGTTCATAGGCAAGGTGGAAGACCGCTGGCCCGGAAAACCACCTTCTGCCATTCGCAAAAGACAGACCGATGCGGCACTCCACCTTTCATCAACGGGCTTTACGGAGGACAGTCAGGCCGATCTGGAAGTACATGGCGGCCTGGAAAAAGCAGTCCACCACTATGCGGCCGATCATCTGGAATTCTGGCGGCAGGAATTCCCTGATCTGGCTGAAAAATTCGTACCCGGTTGCTTCGGTGAAAACATCTCCACGATCGGACTGAACGAACAAAATCTATGCCTGGGTGATGTCCTCACTATGGGAACCGCAACCGTCCAGATTTGCCAGGGCCGCCAACCCTGCTGGAAGCTGAATGCCCACATGGAAAACGAAGCCATGGCAGCAGCTTTTCAACGCACTGGAAAGACGGGATGGTACTACCGCGTTTTGGAAAATGGTGAAGTGAAAGCCGGAGATCAGATTAAGTTGATTGAAAGATCATGCCCTGACTGGAGTGTGGAACGGGTGACAAAAGCCCGGTTCAACCCAAGGCTTGATCAGCAGGAAGCAGCAGCAATTGCATCGCTCCCACCAATTTCTGAAGCCTGGCAGGAATCGTTTCGCAAGAAACAGAACGCTGAATATAAGGAAAACACCAGCGCCCGTCTTTCTGGATAGGTTCTGATCTGATTTGCGATGCCAGGTGATTTAAATAGGATAGACTGTATTTCTAAAATCTTTGTCCTCACAAATACAAACCAGTGAGAAAATCCATGCCAGAAAAAATTGAGTTCTTTTTCGATCTGTCCTCACCCTGGACCTGCATTGCCTTCCATAACATTCAGCCCATCAGAGATGAGCTTGGGATTGAGATTATCTGGCGTCCCTTCCTCGTCGGTGGCATTCATAACCAGGTCAACAACGCCTATGTGGAAGCAAGGGCGAATGATATTTCCAAGCCCAAATGGCTGCAACTTGGCCAGTCACTCATGGACTGGTCAGCCTATTCCGGTGTCACGATGAACTTCCCGTCCAGATATCATCCCCTCAGATCCGTGCATGCAATGCGCTTTTGCTGCCTGCTGGAGGACGATCAGCCGTCACTGGAAAAATTTGCCCGGGCGGGTTTTGACGCCTACTACACCGATCAGCGCAATCTGGATGACCCCGATGTGCTTGCCCAATTGGCCAATGAAAACGGCTTTGATGGCGAAGACCTGCGCCAGCGCTCCACACAACAAAGTTGCAAGGACCATCTGCGCGCCAACACGGATGAAGCCATATCCCGGGGCGCGTTCGGATCTCCCAGCATTTTCATCCCGTTCGGCAACCGGGAAAAACTTTATTTCGGCAACGATCAACTGCCGCTGGTCAAATGGGCCATAGAGCAACAACGCAATTAACATTTCCCTGTCTTGAAAATGTAACAGGACCGCGAAATATATTCCGTGTGTTAAGAGGGAGTTTG
>CAWUJF010000607.1:0-2509 GCA_963922405.1 uncultured Hyphomicrobiales bacterium
TCGTAGAAGAGCCCGGTACCATCGGGGTATTGATATGAGACAGCGGCAATTTGCGGTAGCGTTGAGGGGGCGCCGAATACCACATCTTCAAACTCATCCTTGTTTTTCGGATCGAGATCACCATCGATGATTTTTTGTGCAATCCAGGCAGCATGGGTTTGGAGAGGTTGAAAGTAAATTTCCGATTCTTCAGCTGCTTCACCGAGTAAGTTTTCCAGTCTTGCACCCAGGTCGCTGCGAGTGGATTCAAGTGCGTTCTCCAAAGACAGAAATAGCAGAGCGCCTGTTGAAACTGCCACAAGACCGCCGAACACAAGTGTGAGCACTGATGAAATGCCCATTTTGCGTGACCAAAAGCGCAAACTTTGCCTCCACTAACTTAACCTGAACAACACGAAGTCGCGTTGCCAACTAACAATTTATGACCCGTGTTATGACATGTAGGTACTAACAAGCAAGAATTCTAACCACTTCTTGGTGTGAGTCTGATGGCAATTCCGTTGAGGGGTCGCAGGGTCAATCTGGCGACTGGCTCGGGAACATGTTCTTCTACCACACTGATGTTGTAATGACGCAGAATTGCCGAAAGTATGATCACTCCCTCCTGCAAGGCAAAGGAAGCACCAAGACAAACCCTGGGTCCTCTGCTGAACGGTAAGTATTCCTGTTTAACGTTTCTTGCTTCTTCCGGATCAGAAAACCGCTCGGGTCTGAACATATCAGGATCTTTCCATATGCCCCGCTGCCTGTGGATCAGCCAGGGACATACAAAAAGGACGGATCCTTCTTCCACATCCCGGTCCAGCACAAATTCCTTCTGTACCGAATCTCTTGGCAGTATTGGCACGGGTGGGTAAAGCCGCATGGCTTCGCGGAAAACGTCCCGAGTGTATTTCAACAATTTGAGGTTCGAGAACTTGGCTCCATTCTCCCAGAAATTGTCTGCTTCCTTCGTCATTTTTTCCACCACTTCCGGGGTGTGTGACATGAGGTACAGAGACCAGGACAGGGCGCTAGCGGTGGTCTCATGTCCAGCAAGAAACATGATGCCCACCTGATCCACCAATTCTTCCTCTGAAAACTTCCGCCCGGTTTCCGCATCCTCGGCATCAAGAAGGGAACTTAAAATGTCGTCAAATTCTTGGCCTTCTTTGACGGCCTGCAATCTGGATGCCACATGTTTCGCCAGCAATTTGCGAACTGTGCGTGCATGTGGTTTTGCTCTGATCCTCGGAATAGACAATAACTGAGGAATGCCGGCCATGGTCCACATGCCATGGGCGTATGCCAGTTCTTGATAGGTAGTAAACGCTGTAAAGATTATGTTTGAATCTTCTTTAGTCATTTCCCGCGAATAGATCGTGCGGAAAATAATGTCTGCAGTAACAAACGCCATCTCGGAATCAATAATGTAAGGCTCTCCATCCGTGTTGGCCTTCATCCGTTCAACCATGGCCAGGGAAGCATCGACCATCTTTTGGAACGTAGTTGTAATACGTGCCTGTTCAAATGCCGGGGCCATCATCCGTCTTTGCGCTTCCCACAAGTCTCCGTTTGTCACGAAGATACTCTGGCCCAAAAGTTGCCCAAGCAGGCTGCCCATCAGGTCACTTTTCGGAAAGCGCGCTGGGAATTTGAGAATGTTTTCTACAAGATTGTAGTCATTCGGGAAGTAGAACCTGCGATGGGGTGCGCGTACTTCACCAAGCTTCATTTCGTAGCTGTTGTTGTACATTATGCTCAACGCATTATGTCTACCTCTCAGGAAACGTGTGATTGGAGAGAGTTTTTTAGGAGTCGGATCCGGTTTTGGCGGGTAAAATCCTGTCAATTTCTATTCCTTCCCATCGCAAAGAATGGTTCAACCTCCACTGGTTCTTCTGGCAGGCCCAAACAAAACGAAAAGCGATCCGCCAGTGTCCGGTACAGATTGAAGACATCTCCATCTTCTGCATGTTCTCCATCAGGCTTCATCAGGTAAAGGAAATGCATCAGATAGCGGTTTTTACGGGCGTTTTGATATGTTTTTTCTGAAAACGACTTATACAGCCCAGCATTAAGTGTATGCACTCTTTGTTTGCCGCCAAACTGATCTTTTACCGGATCCACCAATGGAAAGCATCCCGGGTCTGTTGGTGCGCTGATGTCCAGCCACTTAATCTGACTGTCACCGACGTTTCGAAGCGCTCTATTCATGTATTTGCCATCCCGACTGGTGAATGGAATCGAGTGACCGATTGTGACCAGATACAGACGTTCTGAGCTGATAGCTTCTTCAAGGGCTTTGGAATCCGATTGAAGCAGGCACTCCATTATTGGGATAACCATTTGGGTGCCAATACTGTGAGCAATAACTGCAATCTCATCCACATCCGTTTCTTCAACAGTCTCGAGAATCCGGTCAGCAAGTTCTTGAGGAAGCGTGCTGTTTTCAAGGACCTTTCTTCTGCAGACATGATATTGAAACCGTATTATTCTGGCCACCCAGGGTGCATTGAAGACAGCCATT
>CAWUJF010000608.1:0-2503 GCA_963922405.1 uncultured Hyphomicrobiales bacterium
CCATATCTTCGTCATGGTTCATGGCCTCTTCAAACTCTGGCTCAAGCAAATGGCCAATGTCATGCAGCAAACTTGAAGCAATTAATTTGGGTGACGCTCCTTCTGCCTCCGCCAATGCGGCACATTGGAGTGCATGTTCTGTTTGGGTCACTGCTTCTCCGCCATACATGTCAGTACCGTTGTCAGCGAGCATCTTTTCGATACGATCCAAAATGTCGGTCATTATAAAATACCTTATTCAAGCAATCCGTTGCCCTGTACTCCAGACTTCAACGATGTTTGGAATAGCGTCCTGCATTCGGTAGCGCACAAGATCAGCGCGCTTGCCGGCGGCAATTTCACCACGATCATCAAGACCCACATGACGAGCTGGATTGTGGGTTATAGTCTTAATTGCTTCTGGCAGGGATATATCCTCACAACACCGTTCCAGAATGGTTGCACCGTACAGAAGGGAAAACGGTACATAATCGCTTGAGAGTATGTCCAGCAATCTGGCGTCTGCCAATTCTCGCGCTGATACATTCCCAGAGTGTGACTTCCCCCTCACAACGTTGGGGGCACCCATCAGTACAGCCAAATTGTTGTTATGACTGGCTTCAGCAGCTTCAAATGTCGTGGGAAATTCTGCAACTACTATTCCATCCTCGATAGCCTCATCCACATGCGCCATGGTCGCGTCATCATGACTTGCGAGAGGAGTATTCGTCGCATGAGCAAGTTCAACAACCTGTCTTCGGTTTGGCACCGAGTTACGTTCCTGAGCTGCCCTTTTGTCAGAGATGTAAGTTTCCATCTCAGCGTCGCTCAATCCAAATTTTCCCTGATAATATGTATAATACGCATCGAGGGAAACAAACTGACGCTCGCCCGGCGTATGATCCATAACCGAGATAAGACCGGTCAATGTGCTTGGTGCTAACGGTTCCAGCTCTTCCATCAGGTCATCACCCGACACCTCACATCTCCAATGGATCTTGTGCTCAGCTTTCAGTGATTTGTTATCAGACAGTTTCCCAATCGCCTCTGTCATTTCCATGACTGAAGTTTGATTTCGGGCTCCACCTTCTTTGTATCCAACACAAAGCGCATCGAAGACAGTTGTAATTCCAGCAGCGGTAATTTCCCGATCATGATTGAGAACGGCTGCCTCGATTGGCCAGAAAGATTTTGGTCTTGGCATAATATGCCGTTCCAGATTATCAGTGTGCAGTTCAATCAGACCTGGAATTAAATAATCGCCTTCAAAATCCAAGGCACTAGGTGAAGTGGATTGCGAAGTGCTGATATCAGCGATTTGACCATCGCTGACTTTTAAGCTGCCATGAACCACTTCGTTTGATAGAACAAGCTTTGCGTTGGAAATGATTTGCTCAGGCATCTTCCAGCTTCTCTTTTGTTTCGGTCATAACAATTTCTCTTGCACCAAGTTCAGCGCGATCATTTGGGTCATGAAAGATGCCCAAAACTGCTGTGCCGTTATTGGCAAGCTCCTTGATTTTCTGAAGTACTGTCCGCCTGTTTTCTGGATCTAGAGAGGCGGTGGGTTCATCAAACAACATTAGGGGCCGTGGTGCAGAAAGTGCACGTGCAATATTAACCCGTTGTTGTTCGCCTCCGGAAAATGTCAGTGGAGACAAGCTGTGTAGTGTTTCAGGAATCCGAAGCTCTTCAAGTAGATTGCAAGCTTGCTTTTCTGCTTCATCTTGAGGTTTACCAAGCTCGACGGCAGCGTTCGCCACAATGTCGATGGTTGATACGCGTGGTATGACACGTAAGAATTGGGAAACGTAGCCGATAGTTGTTTTCCGCAAGTCCATGATTTGTCGGGGCTCAGCATTTGAGATGTCATAGACACGCCCTTGGCTATGAACTAATATAGCACCTCCATTGACACGATAGGTACCGTAAACTGCCTTCAGCAATGAACTTTTACCCGCTCCAGAGGGACCGCAAAGTGCTGCGATTTCACCTGGTTTGACCGCGATGCTAATGCCGTTCAACACATCAAGTGTGGCACCATTCTGGGTATGCAGAGTGAAGCGTTTCTGCAATTCCTTTACTTCGAGTACTGGATGCATCCTAAACCTCCTCAGACCTGCAACACCGAAGAGACAAGCAATTGGCTATAAGCAGCTTGCGGGTCTTCGAGTATTTGATCAGTAAGTCCATGCTCAATCACCTGACCATGTCTCATCACCATCAACCGTGTTGACAAAAGCCGGGCAACAGCCAGATCATGGGTCACTACAATTGCAGAAAGACCAAGGTCACGAACAAGCCCACGAATGAGATCGAGCAGTTTTGCCTGTACGGAGACATCTAGGCCGCCTGTGGGTTCATCCATGAATACAAGTTTTGGTCTGGTCACCAAGTTTCGAGCTATCTGCAATCGCTGCTGCATTCCACCGGAAAAGGTTCTGGGTAGATCATCAATACGGGAGGCGTCTATTTCAACGGCCTCAAGCCATTTGAGTGCTTCATCGCGGATTTTCCCATAGTT
>CAWUJF010000609.1:0-2494 GCA_963922405.1 uncultured Hyphomicrobiales bacterium
ACAATTATCGTCTGGTCCGTGATGCGGTAGACCGCGGCGTTACGCTCCGTGAAATCGAAGCCGAAAATAACGTCACGCAGGCACTTTCTGAACTCGTTCTGGCCGGAGAGGCAGACGAGGAAGAAATCAAGAAAAAGAAAAATGGATTGCTCTCTATAGGGCGGAATTTCCTGAAACGGAAAGCAGGATAAGGGCGCACTTGGTATGAAAAACCGTTTTTCCGCACTGCAGAACTTCGAAGACGATATGAACTTTGGCCCGGTGGATACTCCATCGGAAAATCAGGCTGTTGCACCAGAAGTAGATGCCTCCCCTGCTCCGCTTTCACCCAGTGAAATTCCTGAAGAAGTGAAAAACAAGAAACCAGTTTCAGTTCATGAACTTGAATCGGAAGAGGTGACGCCCGCTCAGCAGAAAATTCTGGATGCAAAAATCAAACTGCACACCAAAATGCTGGACGAGTTTAATCTTGTAGCGCTCGAACAACTCCCGCGCGATCAGCTGGTAAAAGAAATCCATACATTCGTTTCTGACTATGTGGCGAAAGAACGTCTCGCTTTGAACAATGCGGAGCTTGAAGAGTTTGTCGGCACCGTTGTAGACGAGATGACCGGTCTTGGACCGCTCGAGCCGCTCATGCGCAATGAAGACATTTCAGATATTCTGATCAACGGCCCGAACAATTGTTTCGCCGAGATCAAGGGCGTCCTGCAGCCGATTACAATTCCTTTCAAGGATGAAGCACATCTGGTTCGCATAATCGGCAAGATTGTTGCAAATGTGGGTCGCCGCATTGATGAATCTAACCCCATGTGTGATGCCCGCATGCCGGACGGATCCCGCTTTAACGCCGCAATCCGCCCAATCGCGATCGACGGACCTCTGGTTTCCATACGGAAATTCAAGGAAGACAAGCTGACTCTTGATAAACTGGTAGGTTTTAACGCTCTTGCTCCGCAAATGGCAGAGGTTATGCAACATGCTGTTTCCGCAAGAAAAACAACCATTATCTCAGGCGGTACAGGTACCGGTAAAACAACAATGCTGAATGCATTGTCCGCTTTTATCAATCCTAAGGAACGTGTCCTGACCATCGAAGACGCAGCGGAATTGACCCTGCAAATCCCTCATGTGGGCAGAATGGAAACCCGACCGCCAAACAACGAAGGCATAGGTGAAATCAAACAGCGCGACCTCGTAAAGAACGCCCTGCGTATGCGCCCGGACCGCGTGATTCTTGGTGAGGTTCGTGGTGAAGAGTGTTTCGACATGCTTCAGGCCATGAACACCGGTCACGAGGGCTCAATGGCCACCATTCACTCCAATACCTGCCGCGACGCCATAGCACGTCTTGAACAGATGCTGGGCATGACAGGCATGCCGATGACGGTTGCTTCTATCCGAAGCCAGATTGCCGGTGCGGTACATCTTATCGTCCAGCTCACTCGCCTCTCGGATGGTCAACGGAAAATGACCAGTATTTCGGAAATTACCGGAATGGAGGGTGATATCATCCAGATGCAGGAGATTTTCCGCTTCAAGCGCACTGGAATGACTGCCGAGAACAAGATTGTCGGTCACTTTGAAGCCACAGGCGTTCGTCCGCGCTTCCTGGAAGAATTGGAAGCCATGGGCATATCTATTCCGAGTGATTATTTCGAACCCGGGTTTGAATTGTCATGAGTGGATTTTTCGAAAACGGGTTAACCCCTGTTCACGCGCTACTGGTCGCCTCGATATTTTTGGCGGTCGTGGTCGTGGAATTGGGTTTTCTGATCTTCGATCCAAACAGCAACTCCAAGAAACGCATTAACCGGCGGATGAATGCGATTGATCCGGACAAGAAGATCAGTCAGAAAAACATCTTGCTGCAATTGCGCAAAGAACGGGGATTGGACGAAGAAGGCAAAATGGCCCTGCCTCTCAGGAGACTAAACTCGCTGATTGTTCAGTCTGGCCTCACTTTGGGATTGAAAAAGCTTGGTTTATATTACCTGCTTTACGTGATCTTCGTGAATTTTGCAGTATTCTTGTATTTCAAATCACTAATCACAAGTCTGGCACTATTCCCTATTCTTACCTTCGCGTTGCCGTATATGTGGCTCAGAAGCAAGGCAAAGAAGAAAACCGCCAAATTTGCTGAACAACTGCCTGAAGCCATTGATCTGATTACACGCAGTTTGAAAGCCGGACACCCGGTTCCCGTGGCAATTTCCATGGTCGCACGCGAAATGCCGGATCCAATCGGCACGGAATTCGGCATGGTTGTGGATGAAGTTACCTATGGTTCGGACCTCGTATCTGCCCTGAACGCCATGTATGACCGTGTTGATCAACCGGACCTTCCGCTTTTGATATCGTCAGTATCAATCCAGTCAACAACAGGTGGTAATCTGCGTAGAATTCTAGAAGGCCTTTCAGAGGTTATTCGTGATCGCGGAAAAATGAAGCGCAAGGTTAAAGCCATATCCGCTGAAGGTCGTATGTCAGCGAT
>CAWUJF010000610.1:0-2487 GCA_963922405.1 uncultured Hyphomicrobiales bacterium
TCCAAACTTCAGGATGAGTTCGCTGACATCTCTCAAAAAGAGAAAAAGACCATCATTCTGATCACAAACGATGTGGATGAAGCCATTTTGCTGGCGGACAGGATCATTCCGTTGACGCCGGGACCTAACGCAACGCTTGGACCTGAGTTTAAAGTCAATATTCCCAGGCCCCGGGATCGCGGCGCTATGAACTCCAGCCAGGAGTTTATCGACCTCCGGGCTTCAATCACCCAATACCTTATGGAAGTGGGAAGCGAGCGTGGTTCTGATGTGGAGAAAGAGTTTGAACTTCCCAATGTGGTGCCATTCTTCCAGAGCGATGAATTGCCAAAAGCTTACCAGGAAGAGGCAAAATCGAGCCACGATGAACGTTATCTTGAATTCTCCAAGCTAACCAAGGTCTACCCCACACCTAAAGGTCCGTTGACCGTTGTGGAAGATGTGGACCTCAAGATGCAGAAGGGCGAGTTCATCACATTGATCGGGCACTCCGGTTGCGGCAAGTCAACCGCATTGACCATGGCCGCCGGACTGAACGAAATCACTTCGGGATCGATCATTCTTGACGGTAAGCACGTAACCAATGCAGGGCCGGACCGGGCTGTGGTGTTTCAGGCGCCAAGCCTGCTCCCCTGGTTGACCGCCTATGAAAACGTGGCGCTTGGCGTGGACGGCGTTTACCCCAAAGCAACAGCTGCCGAAAAGCGGGATGTGTGTGAGTATTATCTATCCCGCGTTGGCCTCGCAGACAGCATGAACCGTGCTGCTGCTGATCTTTCCAACGGCATGAAGCAGCGCGTCGGGATTGCGCGTGCATTTGCCTTGTCACCAAAGCTGCTCTTGTTGGACGAACCTTTCGGCATGTTGGATAGCCTCACCCGATGGGAACTGCAGGACGTGTTGATGGATGTATGGAAGCGTACTCAGGTGACGGCAATTTGCGTTACCCATGATGTGGATGAAGCCATTCTTCTCGCCGATAAAGTGGTGATGATGTCCAACGGTCCTAACGCCAAAATCGGGAATGTCATGGAAGTGGACCTGCCGCGACCGCGTTCGCGCAAGGAGCTTCTAAACCACCCGGACTACTACGCTTACCGCGAAGAACTTCTCGATTTCCTTGAAGCCTATGAAGGTGGCGCTAACCCGACAGAAGAACAGCTCAGATCAATCGAAGAAAAGCGTGCTGCAAGAATTGCACGTCAGCGCAGTGACACTGTGGAGGCTGCAGAATGAGTGATAAACAGAAACTGGTAGTCATCGGCAACGGCATGGCGCCCGGCCGGATGCTTGAGCATCTGATCGAATATGATCCTGAAGCCTATGACGTGACGATTTTCAATGCCGAACCCCGGGTAAATTATAACCGCCTGATGTTGTCTCCGGTCCTTTCCGGTGAAAAGACTTACGAAGACATCATCACCCACGATGATGACTGGTATGCGGAGCATAACATTACGCTTCACAAGGCTTCCCCGGTTTCAAATATTGACCGCACAAAAAAGGTAGTCACCAGCTTCAATGGTCATGAGTGTTTCTACGACAAGCTGGTCATCGCTACCGGTTCCAACCCGTTCATTATACCGATACCTGGGAACGAACTCGATGGCGTACTGACTTATCGCGACCTGGATGATGTGGAAACCATGTTGGAAGTATCCAAGTCTGGTGGCCATGCGGTGGTAATCGGTGGTGGCTTGCTCGGACTGGAAGCAGCTGCTGGCCTTAAGGCTCAAGGCATGGACGTGACAGTTCTGCACTTAATGCCCACATTGATGGAGCGTCAGCTTGATCCTGCTGCTGGCTTCCTGCTTGAGCGCGCATTTGTAGAGCTTGGCATTGAGGTCAAGACCAAAGCTAACACCCATGAGATCGTGGGTGAGAACGGGAAAGTCACTGGCGTCAAACTGGATGACGGATCCCTTATCTCATGTGAAATGGTGGTAATGGCAGTGGGAATCCGCCCATCTTCCGAACTCGCCTCAACCTGCGGATTGGACGTCAATCGTGGCATCCTTGTTTCAGATGACATGCTCACTTCCGATCCGGATATTTATGCCCTGGGCGAATGTGTTGAACACAGGGACCAGTGCTACGGACTTGTGGCACCGCTTTATGAGATGGCCGAGACAATCGCCGCCAACCTTACCGGTGGAACCTCCACCTATGATGGATCTGTCACAGCCACAAAGCTCAAAGTAACGGGCATCGATCTTTATTCAGCCGGAGACTTCTCTGAAGGGGATGACCGGGAAGAAATTGTGCTGAGAGACGCAAGTGGAGGCATCTACAAACGGCTTGTCATTAAAGACAACATGATCATTGGAATTGTCCTATATGGCGATTCCACTGACGGTCCATGGTTTTTTGATCTGCTCAAAAAGAAAGCGGATATCTCGGAAATGCGAGAAACGCTGATTTTTGGTCAGGCTTACCAGGGAGGTGAACCGCTGGACCCGTTGGCAGCCGTTGCAGCCTTGCCGGATG
>CAWUJF010000611.1:0-2467 GCA_963922405.1 uncultured Hyphomicrobiales bacterium
AGGCTTCTTGTTTGGTAAGCCTCAGGACGAGCACAAGACCATGGGCTACATTCAGGAGTTCATCGGATCACCGCGGGGTGCCAATGAAAACGACAACCACGTTGTGAGTGCTTAATCTGCGTGGTGATCGATTATGGCTCAGGGCATTTATGCGATGCGTGTAGGTATGATGGGAAATGTGTTCCATTAAGGGGGAAACAATGGATTTTGATCTTAGCCTGAAGGGGAAATGTATACTCTCTGCTGAAGACAATGAGGTGAACCAGATTGTTTTGGAACACACACTTTCTGAACAATCCTTGCCATTCGTAATCGTTGAAAACGGAGCGGAAGCATTTGAGGCTTGGAAGCAACTGGACCCGGTCATAATACTCATGGATATCTCAATGCCCGTCATGAATGGTATTGAGGCTATGCATCTTATCCGTGAGGCCGAGGCAGCGACTGGAAAGCGTGTTCCAATTCTGGCATTGACCGCACATGCATTAAGCGGTGATGAAGAACGTATGCTTGAAGCGGGCGCTGACTACTATCTTACCAAACCAATCAACCCGGAAGCATTGCTTCGGAAAATCGCTGAAGTGCTCAGCGGCTCCACACCTGTTCTGGAAACCGGCAGCTAACCCAAATTTCCGTTTTTCCTTATTCCCACAAATAATAACACACTAACTCAGCAGGTTTCTCATTTGTTACCTGTTAGATGCTTGACGTTTAGTTTCTGATTCCCAAAACTATCAGCGGAAGAAAACTCATATTCCGGGAGATTAGATAGGCATGACGGATAAACACGATCACGACCATAGTCATTGGTCTGATATGGAATTGAGGGTGAGGACTTTGGAATCCCTTTTAGTGGAAAAAGGATATGTTGATCCTGCTGCTCTTGATGTGATCGTCGAGACATATGAAAAACAGGTGGGACCGCGAAACGGCGCAGCTGTTGTTGCCAAAGCCTGGACAGATCAAGCGTATCTGGAAAGGCTTCGCAATGATGCAACTTCTGCGATTGCAGAATTGGGATTTACCGGACGCCAGGGCGAGCACATGAAGGTGGTTGAGAATACACCTGAAACACATAACATGGTGGTTTGCACCTTGTGCTCCTGTTATCCGTGGAGTGTCCTTGGTCTGCCTCCTGTATGGTATAAATCCGCACCTTATCGCTCACGGGCTGTAAGCGAACCGCGAGCCGTATTGTCTGAGTTCGGCATTGAGCTTTCTGAAGGTAAAAAAATCAGGGTTTGGGATTCCACTGCTGAAATGCGATATCTGGTCATCCCAGAGCGGCCATCGGGTACCGAAGGTTGGAGCGAGGAAGCGCTTGCTGAACTGGTCACGAGGGATTCAATGATCGGTACTGGACTTGCGAAATCTGCTGAGGAGGTATCATGAACGGGCCACATGATATGGGCGGCATGCAGTGCTACGGCCCTGTTATTCCAGAAGAAAATGAGCCTGTCTTTCACGCAGATTGGGAGAAACGTGCACTTGCGCTTACCGTCGGCATGGGTTTTGCCGGACAATGGAATCTGGATATTTCACGCTTTGCGCGCGAGAGCTTGCCACCGGAATTTTATCTGACGAAGAGTTACTATCAAATCTGGATTGCTGGCCTGCAAAAGCTGATGCTTGAGCGTGGTATGGTGAATGAAGATGAAATTGCAGATGGGAAACTTTCTGAGCTAGGGATCCCAGTAAAGAGAGTTGTATCTGCCGAAGAAATGCCAGCTGCGCTCGCGGCGGGTGGTCCTGTTGAAAGAGAGGCGAGTGGGACTGCATCTTTCAAGGTGGGTGACCAGGTACGTACACTTAAAATCAATCCTTCGGGCCATACTCGGTTGCCTCGATATGCGAGGGGTGTTGAGGGACGAATTGCAGAGATCCATGGGTGCCATGTTTTTCCGGACAGCAATGCGAAGTCTCAGGGTGAAAACCCACAATGGTTGTACAGCGTGGAATTTGATGCGCAGGCACTATTTGGCTCTGACGCTGAGGCAGGCAACTCGGTTATGATAGACTGCTGGGAGCCGTATCTTGAGCAAATCTGAAATTGAAAATATTCCTGGAATTGTTTTGGATGAGGATGGACCCGTATTCAGTGAGCCGTGGGAAGCAAGTGCGTTTGCGCTAGCTGTTGAACTTCACCAAAACGGTGTATTTGAATGGTCTGAATGGAGTGAAACGCTAGGTTCGCTGATCAAAGATGCTGGTGATAGCAAGCCTTATTACGAACTCTGGCTTAATGCGCTTGAAACAATTATTTCACAAAAAGCGCTTATGGCGGACGATGACATTTCACAAAGAAAGAAAGAGTGGCAAGCGGCATTACTTGCAACACCGCATGGAAAGCCGATAGAGTTGAAAAAACACAGTTAAGTAAAGACTGTTGTTAAGTATTTTCAGTTATGCGTTCTTAAAATTGGATAAGTAAATACCTATCTAGAGGTTATGACCTTAGGTAAGATTG
>CAWUJF010000612.1:0-2460 GCA_963922405.1 uncultured Hyphomicrobiales bacterium
TTCAGTACCAGCCCAAAATCCCACTCGTTATTTTCCTTTTGAAAGCCACCCCATCCCACATATCGATCTTTGTGTAATATTGCCCAGTGTCCAAGTCCATCCCGAACCCAAAACTGCTCTTTTTTTGCAACAAACTCCGCCACTGCATGCTCATCCCAATCATCCGTTAGGAGCGGCATGTGTTCTGCCAATCGCGGGTCAGACATATGGATTGCAATCTCGTTCGGCTCAATTTCAGACAATCGAGCAAACTTAATATCATCTTTCAAAGTAACTTCCTTCGGTGTCTAATCTCATCTTTCCCTATTCATCAATAACAATTGGAATAGGACATTGATATGAGTTTGATTGCAGTTAGTAGCGACCAGTATCAGACGATGGATCGAACACTGGCTTTCTTCGGTCGTATTGATTGGATGATTGCTTCAACTATCAAAAGATTAAGGACCCAGGCTGAGACCATGAGCATGTCACGTGGAAAGCCCACCGCTTCTTCACCCATGGTGATCAGAAAGAAGATTCCGAAGACTGTCTGCGTTGAAGCGCCTTGACCGATCGCATAGGCTCTGATCATTCCTGAACTGTGCTTTGTAACATCGCCCCTTCGGATCAAAAAAACTGCCCAAGCGATCAAGCCAATCATCAAGATGCTCATTATAATCCGCACCCAATACAGCAGAGGACCTTGGAGTTCAGCAGGAAACGTGAACGCGATCGTCATCCATAAACCGGTAAGCGCACTGACACATCCAGCTATCGCCACGACTTTTCCGATTTTTCGGTGCAGTCCAATGCGATGTCGGCTCATGGCCGGTAAAACCTGAAGCGCACCAAATAGGCAAAAGCAAAAGCTACTGACGATGTGTAGAAGAATAGGCAAAGGTTGGGCAATTGCTCTCGGATTTTCAGGTATCATTGCCAACCCGCTCAATAACTCCCCCACTCGCAGTAAACCACCAAAAGTGGGGATAAAAGAGTAGACTAATATGAACGCAAGAAATAGCCATTCTCTTGTGCTAAGAGATTTCATATCTTTAAATTCCTGAGTTTAAATTACGGCTTCATCAGTCAAGTCGCTGGTCGACGTGCAACGATGAATGGGTTCCTTTGTTGCTGTCCGAAATGAGTTGCTGTCTCAATTTCAAAACCGGTCTCTTCGAACAACCTGATTAAGTCACTCTGACTTAGCGCATTAACGCTAGGTGCAACTCCCATTGCCGTCAGAAGTCGAACGAATGCCCGAACGATTGGAGATGCTTCCTTAAGGCAAACCGTCTTGGAAATGAACAAACCACCGGGTTTCATTTGCTGCCTAACACTTGTGAGAACTTGGTCAATATCATCGACCAAATGTAGAAGGCTGAATGCGCAGATTACATCAAATGACTGTTCACTGAACTGAGTACTCGCATCTGCTTGAAGAAATCTAACGTTGCTTGGCGAATGTGAAGCAAGCTTGGCGTTGGCAATCTTGATCATCCCACGCGAGATATCCGTGGCGATCACTTCTGATACAGATGGCGCGAGAAGCAAAGCTGTCCCACCGGTTCCGCAACCGATTTCCAGGAGCCGGTCCTCTGATTTCAGCAGTTGCTTTACTTTAGAGATTTTGTCTTCATAAGCGTTTACATCCTTGATCGGTTGTTTGGCGTATTTTGGAGCAATGCGATCCCAGAACGTTTCTGAGTGTTGAGCGTAAGTTGTAGTTTGCATGATATACCTCATCTGTTTGAGGCCTATATCGCCGCGTATGTGCGAACTGTACATTGCTGAAATATGTACAGCTGCTATACAAATATCTATGAACTGGGAGGCAATATCGTTTGATTGGAATCAAGTTCGCGCTTTTCTCGCAACCGCCGAGGAAGGTTCGTTCAGCAGTGCGGCTCGGGCACTTAAAACCACTCAACCTACAATTGGAAGACAAATTACTGCGCTCGAAGAAAGCCTTGGTGTGACTCTGGTCGAACGAAATGCGCGCGGCCTCTCACTTACTCAATCAGGACGTGATTTACTGGATCATGTTCGAGCAATGGGAGAAGCAGCCACTCTGATATCGATGTCTGCGGAAGGACATTCGCAGGCAGTAAAAGGAACCGTAACGATAACAGCAACTGATCTTATGTCTTCTGAATTGTTGCCAGGAATTCTTGCACCCCTTCGTGAAAAAGCTCCTGGTATAAATGTGCACATTGTGTGCTCAAATGACATTCAGGATCTTATGAAACGTGAGGCAGACATATCCATACGCCACTCTCGACCAGAGCAACCCGAACTTATTGCTCAGTTAATTGGTGAGTTTGGAACAAGTCTCTATGCTGCTTCCAACTATCTTGAAAAGGCAGGTAGACCAAACACTCCGAGAGAAATTGCTAAGCTCGATTTTGTTGGAAACGCAGATCCTGTGCGATTGATGGCTCCCTTAAAAGATATGGGAATTCCGATCAGAGAAGAAAACTT
>CAWUJF010000613.1:0-2451 GCA_963922405.1 uncultured Hyphomicrobiales bacterium
GTAAACTGGCATCTGTACTAACCCGAAATCAGATTAGTGTAGGTGACACGGTTTCCGTGATGCTGGCCAACACTCCACCGATGCTAGAGGCCCATTATGCTGTTCCGATGACCGGTGCAGTGCTTCATTCCATGAACACGCGACTGGACGCCAAGATTATCGCTTTTCAGCTGGATCACAGTGAAAGCAAGATTGTTATCGTTGATCGTGAATTCTCTCCAACCATGAAAGAAGCCCTCGAAATTGCCAGCGTTTCCCCGCAGGTTGTTGTGTATGATGACCCCGAATATGATGGGGATGGCGTATCTATGGATTCAACTGACTATGAGGAATTCATAAAAGATGGCGATCCGGAATTCAGCTGGAGAATGCCTTCAGATGAATGGGACGCCATATCTCTCAATTATACATCCGGAACCACCGGTAATCCTAAAGGTGTGGTATATCATCATCGTGGCGCCTATCTACTGGCCCAGGGTAATGCACTGACAGCGTCCATGCCGAAACACTCTGTTTATCTGTGGACCTTGCCCATGTTCCACTGCAATGGCTGGTGTTTCCCATGGACTCTCTCTGCAATTGTTGGAACGCACGTATGTTTGCGTGCGGTCCGACAGAAACCCATGTGGGATACCATCGCTGACCACGGTGTAACACACATGTGCGGCGCGCCGATTGTGATGTCCACATTGTTGTCAGCTTCCGATGAAGACAAAAGCGAACTCCCGCATGTGGTGGAGTTTTTTACGGCTGCCGCCCCTCCCCCGGAAGCAGTGCTCGCAGCCATGAAAGATGCCGGTTTCAACGTGACACACCTGTACGGTCTGACGGAATGCTACGGTCCCGCTGTGGTGAACGATTGGCATGAAGAATGGAACGAACTTGACAGTGCTGCCCAGGCTGGCATGAAAGCGCGTCAGGGTGTGCGCTACTCCGCGCTTGAAGCCCTAGATGTGAAAAACCCTGAAACCATGGAAAGCGTTGCCCGAGATGGAGAAACAATTGGCGAAGTCATGATGCAGGGCAATGTGGTGATGAAAGGTTATCTCAAAAACCCGGAAGCAACGAAGGAAGCGTTTGACGGTGGCTGGTTTCATACCGGAGATCTCGGTGTCATGCATGAGGACGGTTACATCCAGCTGAAAGACCGCTCGAAAGACATTATCATCTCGGGCGGTGAAAATATCTCATCCATTGAAGTGGAAGACGCACTTTACAAACATCCAGCTGTTGCCGCAGCCGCAGTCGTTGCCAAACCCGATGATAAATGGGGTGAAACTCCTTGTGCTTTCATTGAACTCAATCAGGGTCAGGAACAACCCTCATTGGATGACCTTGAAAAATGGTGCCGTGGACACTTGGCAGCATTCAAGATACCCAAAGCCTACATCTTCGAGGAATTACCCAAGACATCCACAGGTAAAGTCCAGAAATTTGTACTAAGAGAACGTGCAAAGGAACTTTAGTCAAAATAGGTGTTGCCATCCCACATAAATTTCTCTTACAGATCATGCCGATGAAAATTGGTGTGTGGGGATTTCGATGAAAAAATCAATTCGATGGGTATTTTTGATTGCCGTTTCTTTCTGTGTAGCGGCATGTCAGTCAACACCTGAGCAAACACCGATTTCAAACAGCGTGGTCAGGCAATACACAGCGCAGGAGATTGAAGTCCGGAAAGCAGAAAAAATGGATCTGGGCGCATCTCCATTCCTGAAAGACGAAAGAGCATTCCTTGCCGATCAGTTTATAGATTTGTTGAAAGACGAGTTACCTGAGAATTTAAGGTTTAACCTGCTAGGGCAGAAGCCTGCAAAGGTTGAAATCAGTCTGGAGACTGTGAGCATCTCCAGCGCGGCCGGCAGACAATTGTCAGGTGAAGGCAGTAATGTCATCGCCAATGTAAGGATCACGGATCTTGAAGATGGAAGAGTTGTAGCGCAGAGCAAGATTGCGGCTTCAGATGCCGCGGCCCGCAACAGTACTGTTATAGGCGGTGTCCCCGTGGGGGCAGTTGCAAGTTTTATAGAAAACCGCAATGCAACAGCAGGTTCTGCCCAGGTAGTTACGATTCGAGATAAATTCCTAAAAGAAATGAATCGCTGGCTTTCCTTACGTTAGATTTTGTCGCCAGAAATCAATTAATTAGGGAAGAAAAGTCACTCACTGTAAAATGTGATCGCCGATTGAAACGAATTGTGGCAAAACTTAGGTAGTGTTGCATTTATGCACTCGACAGATAGCCAATACTTTACTACCCAGTAAAACATAATAACAATCGTGTGATATGGGGTAAAAATGAAAACTATCACTTCAACTGTCCTTGCAGCAACCGTTTTCGTGGCTGGATGCGCCACGCCACCAAACAAAATTGAGGCAGCTTATGTTTCGCCAATCCAATATGAAGATTACAACTGTGATCAAATAGCACAGGAAGCGGGACGGGTATCA
>CAWUJF010000614.1:0-2448 GCA_963922405.1 uncultured Hyphomicrobiales bacterium
TCGCGGAATTCATTCTGGAAAATTCCCGCAGAGCTACACTCGAGAAGATTGCTGCCTTGCCTCAAAAGTCTGCGTCTGGTGCCATGACCATTGATGGGTTTGAAAAGCCGATCGAATTGAAGGTGAAACTGACGATTGAGAAAGACCGCATCCTCAGTGATTTTGAAGGCACGTCTGGTCTCGACAAGAAGGGCATCAACGTACCTCTGGTCTACACAAAGGCGTACGCCTGTTATGCGCTTAAGTGTGCGATTGCGCCTGAGATCCCAAATAATGCAGCCTCACTGGCTCCGTTCGAAATCGCTGCACCGGAAAACTCCATTGTGAATGCGCTTCATCCGGCTCCCGTCGCACTGCGTCACATCATCGGGCATATGATACCCGACACGGTTTATGATGCGCTTGATCAAATCCTGCCAGAGACCGTTCCTGCTGAAGGTGCCGGATGCCTTTGTAACTTCCAGGTGTCATTGCGTCCCAGAACTGATGCACAAGCTCCGGCGAATGCCAGTCGATCAGAGGTGCTGACCTTTAACTCCGGCGGTGCCGGAGCCCGACCTACCAAGGATGGACTTAATGCAACCGCCTTCCCTTCCGGTGTGATGACCATGCCCGTGGAAGCAACCGAGCATACCGGTCCGGTGATCATCTGGCGAAAAGAGTTGCGGCCTGACAGTGGTGGTGCAGGAAAATACCGGGGCGGTCTTGGCCAATATATGGAAGTGGGTGCAGCAGAAGGCCATGAGTTTGATTTTCAAGCCATGTTTGACCGTGTCCATCACCCTGCCCGCGGACGCCAGGGTGGCGCTAATGGTGCTTCCACAACAATCGCCCGCGATGACGGTACCGCAATGCAGGGCAAGGGCAAGCAATTTGTGCCACATGGTCACAAGGTGATGCTCGCTTTCCCGGGGGGTGCCGGTTACGGCAAGGCACAGGACCGGGACCTTGAATTGGTAAAACAGGATCTGGCTCGCGGTTATATCTCCGCCGAGGCAGCAATCTCTCAATATGGGTTGAGCCAGGAAGATGTGGATGCAATCCAGCTATCTGTTCGCAAAGGGGAGTTTGAATAATGGCTGGCGAACTTCAAGCACCTTCAAGCTCAACTTATGATCTCGTCATCGTGGGAGGCGCTATCATGGGAGCTTCCACTGCGTGGTTTCTTTCAGACAACAACGACTTCAACGGCAAGGTTCTCGTTGTGGAACGTGACCCTAGTTATGAGAACTCCTCAACCATGCATACAAACTCCTGTATGCGGCAGCAGTTCTCAACGGAATTGAATGTGCGGATCTCTCAATTTGCTGCGGATTTTGTGAAGAACATCCGCCAGTATATGGGCGGTGACGAACGTGTGCCGGAACTCTCGATCAGAAGTTTCGGATATATGTATCTTGCAGATAATGAGCAATTTGCTGAAGTGCTTAAACAGAACCAGAAACTGCAGCTTTCCTGCGGCGCAGCAACACAGCTGATGACGCGCGAGCAAATTCAGGAAAACTACCCCTTCTACAATGTGGAAGATATCGTGCTTGGTTCAATCAACCTGGTAGACGAAGGTTTCTGGGATGCAACTGCAGTCTTTGACTGGTGGCGCAGACAGGCCCGGGAACGTGGCGTGGAGTTCATCTCAAATGAAGTGGTAGGCATGTCCTGCGATGCCTCTGGAAACCGTGTTGAAAGCGTCACGCTAAAATCCGGTGAAGTTATTCATTGTGGACAGGTACTCAACGCTTCCGGCCCTAGAGCTGCAAGAACAGCGCAAATGGCAGGAATCGATGTGCCAGTGGAACCGCGTAAACGATATTCATGGATCTTTGCCGCTGAAAAACCGTTGGATCAGGATCTTCCTCTAACAATTGATCCCTCTGGCGTTCATGTGCGTGAGAACGGCGGCGGCACTTACCAATGTGGCGGGCATTCAGATATAGATCCCGCAGTCGACTACGATGATTTTGCCATGGACCATTCGCTTTGGGAAAACCATATCTGGCCAGTGCTCGCAACACGCATCCCACAGTTTGAAGCGATCAAGGTAACCAGTGAATGGGCGGGGCATTACTCCTACAATACGTTTGATCACAACGCGATCATGGGCCCTCACCCGGAACTTAAGAACTTTTTGTTCCTGAACGGTTTTTCCGGCCACGGCCTACAACAATCACCTGCCATGGGGCGTGGGACAGCTGAGTGGATAACCTATGGAGAATATCGTACGCTCGATATGAAAGAGTTCCATTATGACCGTATTGTCAGGAACGAACCCATTGTCGAGAAAGCCGTAATCTAATGAAGTTACCACAAAATCCATTCACCAGAGCCATTCGAAATCAGGAACAACAGATCGGCATCTGGATTTCCCTTTGCAGCCCCTTTGCAGCGGAGGTTGTTTCTCCTGCAGGATTTGATTGGGCGCTTGTTGATATGGAACATACACCCAGCGAT
>CAWUJF010000615.1:0-2445 GCA_963922405.1 uncultured Hyphomicrobiales bacterium
CATCTTATGTGCAGCCCCCGATTATCTGCAGGCCGTTGGCGAACCCAACCACGTTGATGATCTCGCACAGCACCGATGGGTCTGTCTCCCGTGGCAGACGCAGTTTGAAGTCAGTGTGAAAGCCCGCAAGATCATAAGGATCAACGCTGACAAACGCTTCCTTGTGTCCAGTTCTGACATGTTGACAGAGGCGGCTGTGCAAGGCTTGGGTGTCGCGGTAAAATCAAGGCTGGCGGTTCAGCAAGAACTGAATGAAGGAAGGTTACGAGAGATTTTGCCCGGCAGTCTTTCCAACGCCCATGCTCCGATTTCTCTCGTCTTCGCAAAACAGGCAAGGCTAAGCCGTAAAGTCACAGTCTTTATACAACTAGCAGAGCAGGCATTTTCGAAGTGATAGTACCTACTCAAAGCCATGCACTCCTTACACTGTAATTCGTGCCTCTTGTTACTTGCGGAATATCAACACTCGATCCTGGCAACACAACAAGCGGACATTCAGAAGCCATTTCTTGCCTGTGCCTTATTCAGGCATTGTACAAAGGTAAGTCCGGATAATATTCGGTATCGTGATCAAGCTATCTGGCGCACAAGATAGTAAATGTCAGAAAGATACAGCCTGCGCGATCCATACATTTTGCAACTAAATTTTGATCGCTTGTTTACTCAATCAAAATTGACAGGCTATCATGCATGTCGCATGAATTTTTCTCCTGTTTACGTTTTGGTAGCGAAGGAGGAAAGGTGTCAGTTGGAACGAGCCAAAACTGGTTTGCACCAATGGTGGATTTTTTGAAAGAGCTTCCCAAAGAAGCCCTCAAATCTCTTTGCAAAAAAGCCAATTACACTTCGTTGAAAGCAGGGGATGTGCTGTTTTGTCAGGACGACCCAGCAGACTACCTCTATGTGGTTACATCTGGCACTTTGGTGGTGATGCTACAACCTTCTGGTTCTGACAAGGGCCGCATGATCGCACTGATCAAAAAGGGGGAAGTCATCGGTGAGGTGGCAGTGTTTGGTCGCAGCAGCCGTTCTGCTGATGTGGTTGACTTGCGAGATACCGAACTGCTTCTCATCAATCGTAAAGATTTCGAACAACTGGTGGAACGCTTCCCGAAGATCTCCATTACAATTGCTCAAATAATGGCGGCACGGCTCAATGAATCCGCACGATCACAGACATTAAAGATCGTACCAAAGGTTATCACTTTCATAGCATCCACGGACGGCGTGGATGTGGTCGATGCCGCCAATCGCCTTGCCGAAATGTTACGCAGTGGCTCTGGTTACAAAGTATTTGTGCAGGGTGAAAGGGACGATGAACTCGATGGCGCCAAACTCGGCCGACTGGAAGATGAGCATGATCTTGTAATCCTGTGCGCCAATCCAAAGGATTCCCGATGGCTCAACCGTTGCACGAGACAGAGTGATAGGATCTGCTTGATTGCTAATGGTAACCAGCCATTTTTTCCAGAAATTCCGGAGCAGTTTTTGGATAATGCACATTACAAAAAATTGGTCGATCTATACCTGCTGCATCCCGAAAGCCTTGTGTGTCCCCTGAACACTCAGCAATTCCTAAACATGATCTCGTTTAATCGTTTTTTCCATATACGTAGCAAGCGACAGCGTGATTGGGAGCGTTGGGCTCGGATACTGACCGGGCGTGGAATTGGCATTGTCTTTTCCGGCGGTGGCGCACGTGCCTATGCTCAGATAGGCGTGTTACGAGCGTTGGAAGAAGTTGACCTGCCCATAGATTTTGTTGGTGGAGCCATCATGGGCGGCATTATAGCTGCAGGGATGGCCATCGCCTGGTCGGTTGATGAAATTCAGGAGCGTATTCACGACTCCTTTGTGGTTTCTAACCCGCTTTCTGATTATCGTTTGCCACTGAAAGGATTAGTGGCCGGGCGCAAGGTTGAAAGGCTTCTCGATAAAAGCTTCGGAGCACGCGAAATTCCTGATCTGTGGCTACCATTTATATGCGTCTCCACCAATTTGACCACAGCCAATGTGCATGTGCACGAGACGGGTAAAGTATGTCATGCCCTGCGCGCAACTATTTCACTACCAGGAATATTGCCACCGGTCGTTACAGAAGAGGGCGTCTTAGTGGATGGTGGAGTGATCAATAATCTGCCAACAATTGAGTTAGGTCGTATCTGCCAGGGGACGATGATTGGTGTGGATGTATCACGCGATTTGGCGCTGTCGCCAGAACAGTGGAACGATCATTTGAATAAACCATTGATCTACCGGTTGTTGCGCCCGCCAGTTGCAGGGCTGTTGCTGCGCTCTGGAACAGTCTCCGGGGACGCACAATATCGGCAGCTGGCTGATGCCGCTGATATCAATATCAATCCGCCGCTTGGTGAAGTGGATATTCGCAATTGGAAGAAGTTTGACCGCTCGATCGAGATTGGCTATCGGCATACAATGGAAATG
>CAWUJF010000616.1:0-2434 GCA_963922405.1 uncultured Hyphomicrobiales bacterium
GACGAAGACCCAATGGGAATGCCTTGACCTGGCTTACCACGGAAATCTCACCCAATTTGTGACCAAACCGTTGTTCAAGTTCGGATTCAAACACCAGCTCATCTTGTTCAAGCAGCCGGTCAGCATCTCTCGAGCTTTCGGTCCAAACCAAAGACGAGCGATTTCCTTTTAACGGCAGGATTGCAAAAGGACCTGCTGGCAGGAAATGCTCTTCTGCCCTGCCCTCATGTGGGCGCTCATGTTCAACGGTACAAACGATACCCTTTTGATCATACGGCCAGTGGATGGTTTGAATGCCCGCCATATCGCGCAGTTTGGACATTACTCCATCGCAGGCGACCAGAAGTCTCGTATTGATCTCCGCTCCCGATGCCAGTGTCACTTCTGTTGAAGTCGGGCCATTCTCAAACCCCACAACACTGTCCTTCTCAATCCGGACGATACCGTCTTTGTCCCCTTTGGCACGCAGCGCTTTCACGAGCTCACGATTTTCCACCATATGTGCAAACGGCACGTTTTCTTGTGAAGGGTTGGCAAATGTCAGAAAAACCGGACGGGTAATATCTGAAACCTTGCTATCCGTAACGATCATTTCATTGATTGGCTGAGCATTTTTTTCAAGCTTGCTCCAGAGCCCCAACTGATCAAGCATTCTGGATGCATCAGCCGCTATTGCGGAAGCTCTTTCGTCATTCTTGACCGCAGCATCCGGAGCAGGATCCACAACCACCACCTCCAGATGAGGTGCTGCATCCTTAATTGCCACCGCACAACTTAATCCCACATAGCCTCCGCCAGCGACCAGAACGTCGCAAGTTTGTGGCAATTTTGTATTCGGGGCTTTAGCCATGGCAGTTACTCATTTCATCTCTTTCATAACACAAATGGAATTTAACAGACAAAATTTCCAGAGGCATGTTGTCACGCTTCAAATAATGCTTAATTTGCAACTGAATTCAAACGCAGGGTGCCACATGTCAAAAGCCGTTGAAGTCCTTCTGGATAGTCTTGATCTGGAATATATTGAAAAGAACATTTATCGGGGCGAAAGCCCGCAAGTGGGATGGCAACGCGTTTTTGGTGGACAGGTGATCGGACAAGCACTTGCCGCGGCACAAAGAACAGTAAAGCCTGAAGAAGGCGAACCCCAACGGGTCGTTCATTCTCTCCATGGCTATTTCATGAGGCCCGGTGACCCTTCAGTCCCCATCGTTTACGAGGTGGACCGGATCCGCAACGGGAAGAGTTTCACCACCCGTCGTGTGGTAGCGATCCAGCATGGAAAGGCGATTTTTTCCATGTCAGCCTCTTTCCAGATTTTAGAAGAAGGTCTGGAACACTTCATCCAGATGCCTGAAGTACCTAGTCCCGACGATCTTCCTAGCGAAAAGCAGCTGGCAGAACAATTCATCGACCACGCACCTGAAAACATTCGTAATTATTGGAAAAGAGAGCGCCCCATCGAATTGCGGCCAATTAATCTGGACCATTATCTTTCCAGCAAAAAACTCGAACCCCAGCAAAACATTTGGTTTCGCGCAACCGGTGAAATCCCTGATGACCCGGCTGTACAGCAGGCGGTTTTAGCCTACGCATCTGATATGACCTTGCTGGATACTTCACTTTTCGCCCACGGAAAGGCGGTATTTGACCCGAGCCTGCAGGTTGCAAGTCTTGATCATGCCATGTGGTTCCACAGACCGATGAAAATGCAGGAATGGCATCTTTACAGTCAGGACAGCCCGAATACATCCGGAGCACGCGGTTTCACAAGAGGTAGCATCTACAGTACCGATGGGCAGCTTATTGCCTCAGTGGCGCAGGAAGGCCTGATCCGTCCACGCGATCCAAATTATCGCAAACCTGGCGTGTCTGGTGGATAATCCATAAGAAACACAGTTTATTTTCCGTAAATTCTGACTTTGGGTTAATCGGCGATTAACCTTAACTCAATAGGCTGATCTCCAGTTAAGTGGAGCAGTGCGTCTGAATTTGTCTCCACACAGCTAGAGTATTTGGAGTAAATCATGCAAATTTCAGAGCTTGAACAACGCAGACTGAACCCCACTGTCAAAGAAGGTCTAGGTAGCCAGTTTTCGGTTATTACTGGCTTGGGAGTTCTGGCAGCGGTCGGTTTGGCGTTTGCCAGTTTAGCGACCTGGAATGTTGCTGACCCAAGCTTTTCACACGCAAGCAGCAATGATGTGCACAATCTGATGGGATATCCCGGTGCGGTTTTTGCTGACTTCACCATGCAATTGACCGGTTTGGCTGCAGCCGTGGCGTTGATACCTCCAGCCCTTTGGGGATGGTCAAAGCTCCTGCAGAAAAACATTCCTTTCATGAAAACCCGACTGGTTTTCTGGATGATCAGCATCTTTTTCTCAACCATATTCTTTGCCTGTTTCACTACTCCGCAAAACTGGCCATTGCC
>CAWUJF010000617.1:0-2421 GCA_963922405.1 uncultured Hyphomicrobiales bacterium
GGGAAACTCCTAGTGCGCCACGCTTGAGACGACACGCTTGCCAGGCTCTTCGCGATAATCAGCAAATGCCTCGAACAGGTAACTTACAAATTGGATCAGCATGGTGATAGCAAAAACACCAAGAAAGGCTGCCATCTGGTATTTGATGTACAGGCCAACCGAGCCGGATTGCGAAACTTCAACATTCATGACCGGGCCGTTGATAATCGCTGATTTGCCGTTAAAGCCAATTACGATGATGACCCAACACGTAGTCAGGCCAAGAAGAATGGTGCCGATACCATTCACATAACCTTTGGTTTTGTCTCTCAGACCCGCATAGAACACATCGACGCGTACATGGCCCTCATCAAAGAGCGTGTAAGCCGATGAAAACAGGAAGAGCGCCGCATACCAGTATCGAACGAGATCAGACATAAATGCCTGTTCATACGAGAAGACAAAGCGGGACAACACGATTAATAGCTCGGCGCCGACAATGAGCAAGGCAAGCCAGGTAAAACCAAGGGTTCTGGTAAAGAACGCAAGCACCAATCCAATCAGCACCATCGGGAAATGAACATAGGCCCCAACAAAAAGCGGTCTTCCAAGCTGGGTCACAAGATGATCAGAGAAAAACGTGTCAAGCAGGCCTTCGGTCCGCATGAAGGCGATGATGATATCCGCCATTCCAGTCAGGAATACTGCCCAGAAAGCAGCGCGGATCAAATACACGTTAAATCCATGGATCAGGCTGCTGTCATATCTGAGTGACACGTTGCGGTCACGGAAAACGTAAAACAAGCCCAAACCACAGCACACAGCATAAATGAGGATGATAACCGGGTCACCTGTCAGGACGCCACCAAAGCCAGCCCTCAGATTCAACACATTCGCAATCAAGAAAGCGGCCAAAACCGCCAACATCATCCAGCCGAAAGTCCTGATCAGAACCGCGGGCTCTCCGTGGCGCTCAACCTCTGCCGTATCGCCTGTCATGGCATCCCCGAAAACTGTAAATTGTCAGAATTGATTTCCGGCTTCTTCGTGCCGGTTAAAAAACCGGCGGGACAGATATCTGCCCCGCCAGAAGAAGATGTTAGCCGAGGCCTAGAACCCGGTTACGCTGGTTGACGAATGTGCCTTCGAACTGAGCCATTGTACCACCGATTTCGCGAAGACCTTTTTGGAAGGCATCATCGATCTCAGCTGCAAGTGCAGAATGCGCACGAGTTTCCTCGAACACTTCAGCAGCAGCCTCACCCATTGCATCCCAGACATCGTCGTTAAACGCGCGAACCTGAACGCCGTGGTCATTGACCAAGCGAGCCATGTACTCACCGTTGAGAGCCATTGCTTCCTCAAACTGGGCAGCATGCTCTTCGTTACAGCAAGCTTCGATAACAGCTTTCTCGTAGTCAGAAAGACCATCCCAGAATGCTTTGTTCATGCCGAATGCAAGACCACCACCTGGCTCATGCATACCACCAGTGTAGTAGAACTTAGCGGCTTCGTAGAACTTCATGAAGAAGTCATTATACGGGCCAACCCATTCTGTCGCGTCAATTGCACCAGAAACAAGGTTTTCATAAATCTGACCACCTGGAAGTGAAACTGTTGAAGCGCCAAGCTTGGAAAGCACTGAGCCACCAAGACCAGGAATACGCATTTTAAGACCTTTAAAGTCTTCAGCAGATTCAATCTCTTTGTTGAACCAGCCGCCAGCCTGTGTACCAGTAGCGCCACACATAAGAGCTTTAAGACCAAACTCGCCTGAGATTTTGTCCCAAAGAGCCTGACCGCCACCGAACTTGATCCATGCATTCCATTCCACAGTGGTCATGCCGAATGGCACAGCTGTGAAGTATGCAAAGCCTGGGTGTTTACCAACCCAGTAGTAGTCAGCAGCAATGTAAGCTTGTGAGTTGCCAGCAGCAACTTCGTCAAACACGTCAAACGCACCAACACGCTCGCCAGCAGCGAAGTAGTTTACTTTGATTGCGCCATTTGAAACTTCTTCAATACGTGCAGCCAAACGCTGAGCTGAAACACCGAGACCAGGGAAATCACGAGGCCAAGTAGAAACGATTGTCATTTCTTTTGTAGATTGTGCAATAGCTGGTGCAGCTAGTGTTGTTGAGGCAGCACCTGCAACCGCAGCACCCGTTAGGAACTTACGTCTATCCATATGGATATCTCCTCCGTAGTTAAATGTTATCCGTCATTTTAGAATGACGATATCGAGAATATATACTTTATGTACATAAACTCAATGGTGGTATAAACTCTCAGCGAGTATATTTTGCAATTCGTTGTACTACGGATTGCACTAAGTAGTTTTACGGATACTGTTGAAAAACACATCATCCCAATGCCAAATGAGACGGCCTAACAATCATGAACTTCCGAACTAAACTCCTGGCAATCACGGTTTTGCCGGTA
>CAWUJF010000618.1:0-2409 GCA_963922405.1 uncultured Hyphomicrobiales bacterium
AAAAGCGAATCATTTTCAAGCTCTCAAAACCCTTTGCCGCAGCGTCTAGATGCCGGGTTGCGCGATCGGGTTGATCAAACTTCAGGTATAATCTTGCCAAGTGCAGATCATTGACTGCATGCTCATGCGGAGAATTTCTTTGTTTGGCAAATGCTGTTGCCCTGTTCATATAGGCCAGAGCCTTCTCAAGCCCATCGGTGTGTTCTGAAGCTGTCATGGCTGCAAGGGTTCTGCTCGCCATAGCTGCACCGATAGGGTCACCCTTTTGAGCCAGTTCCAGGGTACGCTTTCCAGCATTATATGCCGCTTCGGTTCTCCCCAGAGTATGGCAAGCATCCGACACCCAGCCATAGGCAAACGAAATGTAAAGGCGCATTTCTGTTTTCCAGAGGCGATCTGCAGCTGTACACAGCAAATCCACACCATTTACATCTCCGGAAAGCTTCCAACGAGAATATCCGTTGAGGCAGCGAGCCATCCCAATAAGATAAGGTGAATTTACTAGCTCTGACCTGTGATATGATCTGTTGGACAGTTCAAGCGCATCTTCCCACCTCCCCTGCCAGAGATAAACAGCTGAACCCATATTGCAGATTGAACTTTCAATTTCATGCTCAAACCTCTGCACGCGAGACAAAGCATCCAGTATTAAACCCTCCGCTTCCTCAAAGTCCCCCTGATCAGCGGTGACGATGGCAAGTACTGCCCTTGCAAATGATGACAGAACCGGTGCGTGATAACTTTTGCCCGGATTCTCATCTTTCGCCTTTATTGACGTTTCGATATCCAACCGAGCCCTAGCGTATTCACATCTTGCTGCGTAAGCAAAACCACGTGTCACAGTGGCGTCGGCCTCGATTCTGGGATTATCAGCGTCTCGGGCATAGATTTCCGCACTGGATAGCATTTTTATGGAATCGGCATAATTGCCGATGACATAATAAATATATCCAATCCAGTGGTTCACCACAGCCATGGCTGATGTTTCGCCGAATTCCCTCGCGATCCGGAGAGCTCTCAGAAGCACCGGGATTTGGTCTTTGGAAGGCGCGTAAACACAGGGCAACCCCCAACGCATGGCAACATGCAACCATCGTTTCCTGTTTTCTTCCGTGGGCTCACAGTGATCAATCAACTCAAGGGCAGAGGCATACTGTGCTTGCGCCCTGTCCAATGAGGAAATTGAAAGAGCCTTATCTCCGGCATGCAATGCATGGCCAGCTGCTGTTTTGTATTCACCTGCTCCTCGATAATGCAGTGCAAGCTGTTCCGGTATCAGTTCTGATGCGTTATCCCCATACTCGGTTTCCAATGCCTTGGCAAAATCAGCGTGCAGCGACTTTCTTTCAGACAGATCAATCGTGTTATAAATAACATCACAGGTGATGCCATGTTTGAAATAGAGATCATTCTGCTTTTGTACAGACGAGAAAAAGTCGATGTCAGCTAACTGTGTTATCGTATCGTCGTCAATAGATTGGTTGGTAACCCTGCCCAACAGCGGAAGACTGATCCCGTCACCGAACACAGCAGCTGCTTCCACAAACTTCCGCATGTCAGGGTCAAGTCGTTCCAAACGGGAAACGATCAATGCTTGCAATCCACCGGGAAGCAACTCTGCAAAGCTTCTCGGTGTTTTGGAGGGGATTTGATACGTTATCGCATGGCAAATTTCTTCAATGAACAGTGGGTTACCGCCGGATTTATCGTAGATGTACCGCTCAAGTTGTTCTTCCGGTTGCCATCCGAGCCTTTTGTTCGCAGCCAAACTTGCTTCTTCCTCGGTCAAACTTGGCAGATGTATCTGATGAGACTGGATCAAATACTCATCTGTGATTTGATTGGTACGGATGGTGAAAAGAAACATCAATGGTCTGGCTTTGAGTGACCGCGCCAGTTGACCCACCATATTTCTGGAGGCATCATCAGCCCATTGCCAATCATCAAATAGAATTATCGCATCGCGTTTGGAAAGACGCTGGATCAAACCTGGCAGCAGCTGGTTCATTTCATTATCTGCCCCACCAGTTGCTACCTCAGGAAAATCACCATTTAACGAAGTATCAATTTCAGGATTGATCAGACCGGCTTCCAATCCTGCATTTAGCGCCAACATTGGCTCGAGCGGCGCGCTTCGGTCCTGTCTGCTGCAACGGACAAAATAGACTTCTTTTCCGCTGTTCATTTGCTGCCACAAAAACTCCGTGACCAGCCGCGTTTTCCCTACACCGGGTTCGCCTGAAACAGAAACCAATTCACAATGATTATTTTCTGCGCTTATCAAGATTTCATTCAGGTCGGACAGAAATTGTGTTCTGCCAACGAACTCACTACCCGGATTGAGACTGTCCAATTGTATCAAGTTGGATGTCTGCCGGTTTCCATGGACAGCGACGACGGGTTCTGCCA
>CAWUJF010000619.1:0-2395 GCA_963922405.1 uncultured Hyphomicrobiales bacterium
TGCTGCAAGGCCACGTCTTGCATTGCGCGCCCGCAACTGGCCTGTGGTCAAGATTTTGGTGCCCACTGAACCAATAGCTTCCAATGGCTTCGGTTCGATGTTGTTGACGCCATGAATTCGCATGACTTCTTCGACAATATCTGCTTTGCCGAATACATCCGGACGGTAGCTTGGAACTGAGACCTTCAACTGTTCTCCCGTTCCATCAATACCAAACCCAAGGTTTTGCAGAATAGAAGCGCAATCTGCAGAGGAAACTTCTATTCCTGTCAGACGTTTGGCTTCACTTACCGGGAAATCGATGATCAATTCAGGCTTTGGAATTTCTCCGGCCAGTACAACTTCTGACGGCTCTCCGCCGCACAGCTCCATTACAAGATTTGTGCCTGCGGCCAGTCCCGGCATGTTCATTGCAGGGTCCACGCCACGTTCAAACCGGTATCGGGCATCGGTATTGATCCCAAGATCTCGACCTGTTCGAGCGATATTCAGCGGATCCCACAGCGCTGATTCAACCAGAACATTCACTGTATCATCCTGGCATCCAGATTCTTCACCACCCATGATGCCGGCAAGAGACTCAACACCATTTTCATCGGCAATGACAGTCATACGATCCGTCATGGTATATTCCTTACCATCCAGAGCAAGGTAACTTTCACCGTCTCGACCGCGCCTCACAACCAGATCACCTTTGACTTTGTCCGCGTCAAACACATGGAGCGGGCGACCCAGATCGTAGGTTACATAGTTGGTGATATCGACAAGTGCCGAGATCGGGCGAAGACCTATTGCGATAAGACGTTGCTGCATCCATTTTGGCGAAGGTCCATTCTTGACCCCACGAACCATTTGCAAGCCAAAAGCCGGGCACAGATTTTCCTCCGATTTGTCGAAATCGAGCTTAACGTCTACCGGACAGGGGAACGTTCCTGCAGGCTCCGAGATTTTCACCGGCTTCACTTTTCCAAGGCCAGCTGCCTCAAGATCTCTGGCTATTCCAGCAACACCTAACGCATCCGGGCGGTTCGGTGTGATGCCGATTTCGATGACCGGATCGTTCAGGCCGGAATAATCAGCAAAAGAGGCACCTACTGGAGCGTCATCAGGTAACTCAATAATACCGTCGTGCGCGTCTGACATCTCAAGTTCGCGTTCGGAGCACATCATGCCATGACTTTCCACACCGCGGATGTTGCCCACAGCCAGTGTCACATCTATGCCTGGAACATACGTACCGGGGGCCGCAAATGCACCGATCAGCCCGGTTTTGGCATTGGGCGCACCACAAACCACCTGGACCGGGTTTCCATCACCAGTATCCACCGACAATACTCTGAGCTTGTCAGCGTTAGGATGTTTCTCGGCACTCAGTACACGGGCAATCGTGAATGGCTTGAACTGGGATTTATCGTCAACCTCTTCAACTTCGAGGCCGATCAAAGTCAGTTTCTCGACAATATCTTCAAGCGAAGCATCTGTTTCTAGATGGTCTTTCAACCAAGACAGTGTGAATTTCATGGTTTCTTCCGTGCTTCCTCAAGCCCCAGGCAGGAGGTTTTCTAAATATGTTTACAGGTTAACTCGTTTTGATAACTTTGGTTTTCGTGCATTTTGGACAACTGGCCATCTACTTAGCTTTTGATCTGCCGGATGTTTTGCGAGCCGGCTTCTTGCGCTTTGCAGCATCACGAGATTTCTTTCGGGCATTCAGCTCATCAAATATCACAAATCCAATTTGGGCACCGTCATCTTCCGGCTCGTCCCCCTCTGTCGTCGGCTCAGTAACCTCACTGACCGTGAATGTCAGGGATAACTGCTCCACGTGCTGAAGGATGGTCACGGGCTTACGTGCCTCAGTGTTCAATCCATCAATGCGGATCAGATCTCCATCGATAGGCACTAGACCCATGACCTTGATCGGACCAATTGAGGAAAATGTGATTACCTCGAGCCGATGCTTTTGGGGGTCAAGCTGTTGCCGCATGGCAAAAATCTGTTTGGCGATTGACTGCGCAGCCTCTTCAGCGCCATTTTCACAAGAGACCTTTTTCCATTCAGCTTCCTTTGGTGGATCCTTCAACATGGTAGCGAAATCCCCCTTCAGCAGAGCTGCGTCAGAATATCGGGTCATGCAGAAAGTCCTCCAAACAATGTGGGGATATCAAGCGGCCTGAAGCCATAATGCTTCATCCATCTGACGTCCGCATCAAAGAACGCACGGAGGTCAGGCAGGCCATATTTTAACATTGCTATGCGGTCGATTCCAATTCCCCAGGCAAAACCCTGATATTCATCCGGATCAAGCCCGCAGTTTCTGAGAACGTTTGGATGCACCATTCCGCAGCCGAGAATTTCCATCCAATCATCACCTTCACCGAACTTAACCTCATCA
>CAWUJF010000620.1:0-2391 GCA_963922405.1 uncultured Hyphomicrobiales bacterium
TGCCACGCTCAAACAAGGTGAGTTCTAGCGCTTCCTCAAGAAGGGATATCTGCCTGCTTAACGTGGGTTGTGTCTGCCCCAGGGTTCGGGCTGCAGCCGAAAGCGACCCATGTTCAACCGTCGCAAGAAAAGCACGGATATGGTTCCAATCAAATGAGATAGCATTCCAGTTCATGCTTTTTTGTATAGTAGATATAAGAATTTCGTCAATTCCATTTAAAAATCGAATAGTTCAAAACGCCTCTCAATGAACGCTCTGAGGAGCCTTCTATCTCCAATGCAATTGAGCAACCCAATTCAAAACGGCTCAATTGAATTGGAATAAGCGAATAATTTCATCAACTTAACTCAGGAAACACAAATCATGATCCCTTCAATCACTTCACCCAAATTCGGGAAAACCATCTCATTGCTCTGGCTGTTTGCCATTCTCAATATCCTTTTCCGCGATATCCATGAACTCACCACAGCAAGCGCTGTAAACGAAATCCTGTCGGGCTATGTGAACGGCAATCCAATATCAGAAAGCGTATTGCTGGTGGGAGCATTTGCCGTGGAATTGCTATTGCTGGCGTTCCTCTTATCAAGCCTGCTCCCTGCCCGTGCTGCCAGAGCTATGAACCTGTTTCTGGCACCTCTTGCGATTGCCGGAACAGTTTTCGGCGCTCCGAGCGATCCGGATGATTATTTCTTCGCAACCGTGACCGTAATCGTCTTTGCGTCAATCTTCGTGCTTTGCTGGTATTGGAAACCGGGTACAAAATCATCAGAAATGATCGGTGAGCAATATGCTGTTTGATCCTGTCCGGAAACTTCGGGCCAAACCTGTCTTGCAACTTCTGATCTCTGGTTCTTTGCTGATGGTTACAAATTTTGCGCAAGCACAACCGACTGTGAAACATTCAGATATTCGGCAAAAAATCGAAGAAGCTTTTGAATGGAAAGGCAAGGTCTCTGCAGTTGAGAGAAGCAATTTCTCAGCATCCTGCAAACCGCTTATCTCCTTATTTGGTCCGGTTGCTGGTGAAATTGTCCGGTATGATTTCGTCATCAAAGAGGAAAGAACGAAAACACTCACGCCTATGATTGCTTGTATCCACTTTCACGAAAAGGGATCTCGAAGCTTTGAGTATTATCCTGCAAGCGTATTGAAAGACATCGACCAACAAAGTTGATCTTTGCAATAAGACATAGATTCAGGCACCAGCCAGTGCCTGTTTCAAATGATCGATGAATAACCGCAGCGGCATCATGTTTCGGTATTCCCGCGGAAAATAGATGAAGATGCCCGGCGTCTTGGGAAGATGGTCGCCTAGCACATTCACAAGCTCCCCACTCGCCAATTCCGGCGCGCAATAATCCTTGAAAGTGTAGACCAGCCCGATGCCCCGCTTGGCCACATCGATTGAAGCGGGCAAAGTGTTTACGGTTAGACCACCACCCACTTCCACTTCAAATTGTCCTTCATCCGATTGAAAGTTCCAGGGAGCAATACGCCCCGACGAATGAAACCGGTAACGGACACAATTGTGGTTCAGCAGATCTTCCGGTGTCTCCGGCTTGCCATGTGATGCCAGATAACCGGGGCTTGCTATCACCGCAAGGTCGAGCGGAGGCGTCAAACGGACCGCAACCATATCCTGTGAAATCCTGTCACCTAAGCGAAAACCGGCATGCATACCCTCCTCCAGTATATCGGTAAGTGCATCGGTGATTGAAAGTTCCAGCTCGATCTCCGGATATTGTTCGGTGAACGAGGGCAACATGTCTCTGATAAACAAATCAAACACATGATCGGCCATTGCCAGCTTCAAATTTCCCCTCGCAGCATGACCGGCCGTCCGTGCGGTTTCCACAGCCTCTGCAAGTTGATCAAAGGCAGGACCTGATCCGCGTAACAGAGCCCTGCCCGCTTCGGTCAGACTGAGCGAGCGCGTGGTCCTGATAAAGAGAGTTGTCCCCAACTGACCCTCAAGGGACTTCAACTGATGACTTACAGTCGATGGTTTGATGCCAAGCGCATCTGCGGCACCACGAAGGCTCCCCTGTCTGGAGATCGCTGTAAACACTTCGAGCGTAGCAAGAGGTAGCCGCATTAAATCCTCACAGAACAATTTCTGATTATTAGATATAATACATGAATTTGATGAAAAGATAGGTAATTATCTTAAAATATCGCACAGCGTATATTCCTCTCAACGAAAAACTGATGAAGCAGAGGATACGACCATGACATTCATTAACCTGCAAAATACACCGGAAATCGAAGGCGTAACATCAAGAAGCGTTGAGTTTGAGAGCAACGGCAATTTGTTGAAAGGCATACTGTTCCTGCCCGCAAATTCTGACAAACCATTGCCCGCCGTCAGCGTCACCGGAGCCTGGACAACG
>CAWUJF010000621.1:0-2389 GCA_963922405.1 uncultured Hyphomicrobiales bacterium
TCGATACGACATTTTGTTCGAACCAATGAAGATTGGTCCCGTGACTGCTAAGAACAGATTTTATCAGGTTCCTCACTGTACAGGTAGCGGTCAATTAAGGCCCCGTATCCTTGCCGGCTTACGAGAGACAAAGGCGGAAGGCGGTTGGGCAGTGGTAAATACCGAATACTGTTCGGTCCATCCATCATCTGATGATTTGCCATATCCCAGCGCATCACTTTGGGATGACAGGGATGTTTATGCTCATACGATCATGACAGAAAAAGTTCATGAACATGGTGCCCTCGCTGGCGTTGAACTGTGTCTCGGCGGGGCACGTATGGCGAATTTATACACAAGAGAAACTGCTCTAAGCGTTGGTAATTTGCCTAATTTGGCGGGAAATCCCTTTCAGACCAGAAGCATGGATTTGCATGATATTCGCGAGGCAAGACGTTGGCATCGCAATGCTGCACTGAGAGCAAAACAGGCCGGATTTGATCTGGTGTATGTATATGCAACGCATGGTTATCTGCTTTCTCAGTTTTTATCCTCAAGCATCAACAAACGATCGGATGAATACGGTGGAAGCCTGGAAAACAGAGTGCGCTTACTGCGTGAAATTATAGAAGACACCAAAGAAGCAGTGGGAGATACAATGGCGGTTGCGGTCCGCTTCTCTGCTGAAACAAATGGCGGTTATGAAGGCGGGGACGGCAATCCGATGCCGGGCGAAACTGAAGAGATGTTAGGCATTCTAGCTGAATTACCAGACCTTTGGGATATCAATATAAACGATTACTCCCTGGAAATGGGTTTATCACGATTTGTCGCTGAAAGTTCTCTAGAACCCTATGTTAAATCCATAAAGTCTATGACCACAAAGCCAGTTGTAAGCGTTGGCAGGTTCACATCACCTGATACGATGGCAAGCCAGATAAAGCGCGGTGTGTTGGATTTTATTGGTGCCGCCAGACCCTCTATTGCTGATCCGTTTCTTCCTAAGAAAATAGAGGAGGGACGTCTTGAAGATATTCGCGAATGTATTGGTTGCAATATTTGCTACACAGGCGATGGTAAAGGCGTTCCCATACGCTGCACACAAAACCCAACAATGAGCGAGGAATGGCGGCGCGGTTGGCACCCGGAAAAAGTGAGCAAGAGCAAATTTCAATCAACAGTTTTGATTGTTGGTGCAGGGCCAGCCGGCTTGGAGGCTGCCCATATATTAGGAAAGCGCGGTTATAATGTCATGCTGGCAGAGGCCACTCGGGAACTTGGTGGCCGCGTTACGCTTGAGAGTAAACTTCCGGGATTAAACCAGTGGGGTAGGGTACGGGACTATCGCCTCCAACAAATTGAAAAACTGGACAATGTGGAGATCTTTCGCGAAAGCGAACTCAACGCGGATCAAATTCTGGAAACCGGTGCAGATCATGTGGCAATTGCAACCGGTGCCACCTGGTGTCGAGATGGATTTGGTGCCAATGCTCTGGGTGGTATTGATGGTCTCAATTCAGAAGCCAGCATTTATACACCAGATGATATCATGGCAGGAAAAATCCCGGATGTACCAACCATCATATATGATGATGATCATTACTATATGGGTACAGTTATTGCGGAAAAGATCAGAGCAAGTGGAGTTCCGGTAACCCTGGTAACACCCGAAGACACCGTCTCCACTTGGGGTGGTTACACCTATGATCGATGGCGCGCTCAATCAAGGCTGATGGAAATGGGTGTTACGCTCAAAGTCTCAAAAGGGTTGCAAGGGTTTGATGGAACAAAAGCCTCGACATATTGTACATATACAGGACAACACTCCGAAATTGCTGCTGAAGCACTCGTTCTTGTTACTGCGCGCAAACCAAATGATGGCCTTTATTTGGAGCTTAAAGACAAATTAAACGGCAAATCCTCGTCTTCCGTTAAGTCCATCAAACAAATTGGTGATTGCGATGCTCCAGCAATTATTGCTGCAGCTGTTTATTCCGGCCATCGTTATGCAAGGGAATTGGATGAAGAGATAGACCGGGATAATCCATTGAAATATGACCGTGTCTTTTTTGATGATGCTGCAACTATATAGGTTGCTCTTTTCAAGCTGAAGCCTCATAGCTGGCGTAAGATGGCAACGAAGACGGATTTCTATGGTAGCGGGTATCGAAAACAGTGACCAACCCAAGGTTGGAAACATTGCGGGGATAGTGGGAGCAATTGCCTGCACGACAATCTTTGCGTTGTCGATTGGTCTAAGCTATCCATTGCTATCGTTTATTCTTGACGGCTTGGGCCATAGCGAGTTTGAGATCGGTATAAACGCTGCCATGACCCCGCTGGGTGTCCTACTTGCCTCACCATTCTTTCCCCGGATTGTAAACCGTTTTGGAAGCTGGCAAGTGGCAGT
>CAWUJF010000622.1:0-2349 GCA_963922405.1 uncultured Hyphomicrobiales bacterium
CAATGCTATGGATGACGCCCTTCAAGTGGCGAAGCAAACAGCTTCGCTTGATGCTGGAATTTTAGTGATTGATGTGGGTCGGGTTTCAAACGGAAATGCCCAACGCGTCTGCGATGCCATGCAGGCCCATTACCTGAAAATGCCTTTCGCGAATTCTCAGAAAATTTCTGAAGCAGTTCGTCTTTGTAACACTTGATTGTGGATAGATCAGTTGGACTGGCGATCTGAAAAACATAACTGGCCAAACTCAGATATCAGCCGATTTATCAACGTTGCTGGAACAAATTGGCATGTGCAAAGGACCGGCAATGGACCTGGCATCCTACTCTTGCATGGCAGTGGTGCCACTACCCATTCATTTGTAGGACTGATCGAAGAGCTTGCAGGCTCCTTTGAAATTCTAGCCGTTGATTTACCAGGCCACGGCTTCTCATCAAGAATACGAGGCAAATCTGCCACAATGGATAATGTGAGCGATGCATTATCCCAACTCCTCAAAGAAGCAGAGTTTAATCCAGCTCTTGTGGTAGGCCACTCCGCCGGAGCCGCCATTGCAGTTAATATGGTGACCAGAAAATTGATTGAACCCGATGGTGTTGTATCCATCAATGGGGCATTTTATCCCTTTCCTGGTTTCGCAAGACAGCTTTTCCCGGCCATGGCAAAGATCATGTTTCTCAACCCCTTCGTTCCAAAAATCTTTGCACTTTCCGCAGGTGATAGTGGCAAGGTAAGAAGGCTTATTGCCTCCACAGGATCAAAGCTCTCACCCACACAAATAGACTATTATCAGCGTGCATTCAGATCGAGCAGGCACGTGGAGGGAACGCTCGCCATGATGGCAAACTGGGATCTTGAACCCATGGAGAGTATCCTGAAAAAGCTGGATATCCCCCTTTTGCAGATTATCGGAGCACAGGACGGAACCATAAACCCTTCCCTTAGCTTGAAAACACAAGAGCTTGTTTCAAATAGTGAAAGGCTCTTAATCAAGCGTGCAGGTCATCTGGTTCACGAGGAAATACCCGAAGCGGTTGCAGAACATATTGTTTCATTTTTTGACAATGTACGCTCACAACTCATCAAAGAGCCTTGCGTAAAATAGATTTACACTATTTAATGTCCAAATATGAATACACATTTCATGAAGCAAAAAACCGGCATTCGGTCAGACACAAAACCGCATGCAGTTGTTATCGGCGCCGGCTTTGGTGGGTTAGCGGCTGCTATCCGACTTGGTGCGCGCGGTTACCAGGTAACCGTTGTTGAAAAACTCGAGCAACCTGGCGGTAGAGCAAGTGTATTTGAAATCGATGGATATAAGTTTGACGCCGGTCCAACCATCATCACTGCGCCCTTTGTATTTGAAGAGCTCTGGGAACTATGCGGAATGCGCATGGCCGATCATGTCAATTTGAAACCGATGGATCCGTTTTACAAAATCAGATTTGATGACGGAGAGATATTCACCTGCAATCAGGACCCTGAATTCATGCGCACTGAAGTTGCGCGTTTCAATAAAAATGATGTGGCAGGATATGATCGCTATCTGGAGGAAAGCAAAGCCAACTACGAAATGGGCTTTGAGATGATGGGTAAAAAGCCATTCAGCAATTTCACAGACATGCTGAAATTCCTCCCCGCCCTGATCTCACATAGGGCAGATCGCTCTGTCTATGCCCATGTGTCAAAGCACATCAAAAATGAAAGACTGAGAATAGCGCTCAGTTTCCACCCCCTCTTTGTGGGTGGAAATCCATTCCGTGTTACCAGCATCTACAGCCTGATTGCATATCTGGAAAGAAACTGGGGTGTCCATTACGTCATGGGTGGAACCGGTGCATTGGTGACTGCAATGGTAAACCTGATAAAATTCCAGGGCGGTAGCATCAAACTCAATTCACCCGTTGAAGATATCCTGATTGATGAGGACAAGGCCGTTGGCGTTCAATTGGAAGGTGGAGAACAAATTCACTCTGACATTGTGGTTAGCAACGCTGATGCTGCCTGGGGTTATAATAACCTTCTAAACGGCAGACAAAGGAAACGTTGGACCAAGCGCAAGATTTCCCGGATTAATCACTCCATGAGCTTGTTCGTCTGGTACTTCGGAACCAATCGTAAATTCGATAGCGTTGACCACCATACAATTTTGATGGGTCCTCGCTATAAAGGACTGTTAGCAGATATTTTTGATAAGAAAGTACTGGCCGAAGATTTCAGCCTTTACTTACATCGTCCCACAGCCAGTGATCCTTCAATGGCGCCACCAGGATGTGAAGCATTTTATGTCCTCTCTCCAGTTCCGCATCTGGAAAGCGGTGTGGATTGGAACAAGCAAGGTGAAGC
>CAWUJF010000623.1:0-2344 GCA_963922405.1 uncultured Hyphomicrobiales bacterium
GTATTCCTAATCGTATTCGTAGAACGCGCGCAGCGCCGCTTGCTGATCCTGTATCCAAAGCGTCAGGTTGGTAACCGCATGTTCCAGGGAGATTCTTCGCATCTTCCACTTAAGCTGAACACTGCTGGTGTTATTCCTGCGATCTTTGCTTCTTCACTGTTGCTATTGCCTTTGACTGCGGCAGGCTTTTCTGGAGCACAGGATCTGCCGGACTGGGCTCTATTCTTCACCAGTTCACTGGGTAGAGGACAACCAGCTTATCTTATTACATTTGGTGCGCTTATTGCGTTCTTCGCATTCTTCTACACTGCGATTGTCTTCAATCCGAAAGAGACCGCAGACAATCTCAAACAGCAAGGCGGATTTATTCCCGGCTATAGACCAGGGGAACGTACAGCAGAACATATAGACTATGTGCTGACTCGCGTTACGGTCGTAGGTGCTGTTTATTTGGTGTTCGTATGTTTGGTTCCAGAAGTGTTTATGAGCAATGCAGGTATTTCTGCATTCCTGGGTGGAACCTCGTTGCTGATTATGGTCAGTGTAACAATGGACACCGTTGCGCAGGTGCAGGGGCATCTCCTTGCTCACCAATATGAGGGACTGGTCAAGAAGTCCAAGTTGCGTGGCGGTAAGAAGGGGGGTCGTAAAAGATAATGAAACTCATTCTGTTAGGGCCTCCGGGTGCTGGTAAAGGTACACAGGCAAAGCGATTGGTTGAGAGTTTTGGAATACCTCAACTTTCCACTGGCGACATGTTGCGTGAAGCGGTTGCTGCATAAACCGAGATTGGTCTGCGCGCGAAAGCAGTGATGGATGCAGGTGAACTTGTTTCCGATGAAATCGTAAACGGCATCGTTTCTGATAGAATTAGCGCTGATGATTGTAAGCCTGGATTTATCCTGGATGGCTATCCGCGCACACTCGCACAAGCAGATGCTGTTGAAGACATGCTTGAAGCAAAAGGCTTGGATCTTGATTGCGTTGTTGAGCTTGTTGTTGATGACAAGGCGCTCGTCGGCCGCATAATAAAACGTGCTGAAGAAGCAGCCGCAGCTGGTGAACCTGTTCGTAAGGACGATAACGCCGAAGTTTTTGATGAGCGTTTGCGCGAATATTACAAAAAAACAGCGCCTCTTGTCGGCTATTACCATGCCAAAGGCAAGCTGAAACAGGTAGATGGTATGGGTGAAATCGATGCGGTTTCCGAAGAAATCAATTCGGTTTTAAATGGCTGATTTTTCCTTTGTTTTCAAAGAAAAATAAAAAAGCACTGAATCCTGAAAATATCGCTTGACGCGGGCAGTGTTTCGTGACTAATGGGCGAAACCAATGATCTCACAGGATAATTGTATCTGAATTTCTCAGCTGGTCTGAAAACGGTAATTTAGACTGTGATTTCTTGATGCGAAACCATCCGCAGGGGCCGGCCTCCACCGGACGCGGATTAACACTTAAAATGGAGAACATTATGGCTCGTATCGCCGGGGTAAACATACCCACCAACAAACGTGTAATCATCGCTCTTCAATACATTCATGGTATCGGCCCGAAAGTGGCAGATGAAATCATGACCAAAACAAGCATTGATGCGTCTCGTCGTGTCAATGAGCTGAGCGACTCTGAAGTCCTGCAAATCAGGGAAGTAATCGACCGTGACTATCTGGTTGAAGGTGATCTTCGCCGCGAAACATCAATGAACATCAAACGTCTGATGGACCTTGGTTGTTACCGTGGATTGCGCCACCGTCGTGGTCTGCCGGTTCGTGGTCAGCGTACGAGTACAAATGCTCGCACCCGTAAGGGTCCTGCCAAAGCAATTGCTGGCAAGAAGAAGTAATTTAGCTGGCCGTTCAGGCCGGTGATTGAAATATGGAGCAGGGCAACCTGTTCCGGTGTAGCCGCTGGAACTACGGCGGTGTAGAGATCGAAAAGAAGGGTTTAACTCTATGGCAAAAGAAGCTGGTCGCGTTCGTCGCCGTGAACGCAAGAACATCACATCGGGCATGGCTCATGTGAACTCAACATTTAACAATACGATGGTTACAATCACTGACGCTCAGGGAAATGCCATTTCCTGGTCTTCAGCAGGTGCTCAAGGTTTCAAGGGTTCTCGCAAGTCAACACCTTATGCCGCTCAGATTGCAGCTGAAGATGCAGCGAAGAAAGCTCAAGAGCATGGCATGAAGTCTCTGGAAGTTGAAGTCCGTGGTCCTGGTTCAGGTCGTGAATCAGCATTGCGCGCACTTCAGGCAGCAGGTTTCACCATCACATCAATTCGGGATGTGACAGCCATTCCACACAATGGTTGCCGTCCAAAGAAAAAGCGTCGCGTATAAAATAC
>CAWUJF010000624.1:0-2343 GCA_963922405.1 uncultured Hyphomicrobiales bacterium
GGCTTTCGTAGAAGTCGATGCCATCTGTTTCAGGATCAAACGAACCAAAATTGTCGTCCTCCACAAGCTGATTTGGAGGCATCCGCCCGCCTTCACCGAGCACTACGGCTTCAGGCAATTCTACGTTTGGAGCCACAAGCAATGTGTTAGTTGCCACAATCTGCGTAGTCGAGAGATTACCTGTGCTCGCGCCACCTGGGGTGAATTCAACCACTTCACCGGTAACAGCAATCGCCTGACCTATAGAAACAGTAGGTGCAGAACCGGTGAAAACGAACACGGCATCTGAGGTGGCAATATTACCATCGCCGCTTGGGTCCTGAAGATAAAAACCATTGCTCTCAAGAACCGTCACAACGCCGAATGTGATAACGTTCTGTCCTTCAAACGGAGAACGATGAGCGGCGCCCTGTATTTGTGGAATATTCACAAGCGCAGGAAAGGCTGGAGGCGGTGGCGTCCCACCATCTGTAGTATTTGGTGCATCAGGTGTATTTAAAGCTTCTCCATCCCCGAGCGTCGACAAATCTCCTCCTGGCAATCCAGCACCGTCAAAGTCGTTACGAACCCAGTCTGCAACGCTGTCTGTGTCTGCGCCATTCGGGATCCTTGAAGCACCGCCAGGGTCAAATGTGTTGCCATCAAAATTTGCCGCCAGAGTTGTTGTGCTGTAGGTCAAATCACCTGCATCACCATCACTTACTGCCACATCATCCAGAATGCTTGTGAACGGTGTATTGTTCGGGGTACCATCGTTGTTTGTATCAAGATCATCACCGGTTCCTCCTGTGAAATCTTCTACCAGCAACAGGGTTTGAGTACCGTTTTCCAACTGCCCACTCAGTAGACCGGTTGACCAAAGCCCATCAGCGTTTGTTATTCCAACCTGAAAAGCGCGATCAACAGTACCGGCTCCATCTCCATCTCCTTCAATTACCAAAACCCACAAATTAGAGTAATCGGTATTTGGATCACCGATGATTTCAATAAATTCCTGGGTATCAGAGCCCGGATTATTGAAAACAAACTCGTTAATTTTCGGTTGGATAGTCATAAGCGCATTTCCCTGTTTACAGCCGGTCGAACATTCGTGTTCGGCGACAAAATTATACCGTTCGAAAAACCGATTGGTTCCCCGTCGAAAATCTAAAATTTGATGAGGCCACCACCAGCTGACCCTGGTTACGATACCCGACACACTTCTCCGCAACGAGGCGAAGGTTATTTTTGCTTTGTGTCGGTGAAATTACACATTTGTGTCATGGCAAAATTTCCGCATGGCATCCGAAAACCACAAAAGTATCAATTTGATAATATGACTTAGAAACTTCATAACCTGTGGATTGTGAAATTCAGAAATATAAAATGTGATGATGTTAACCCGGTCAAACAACATATGCATCACTATCTCGTCGGTAGTTCGTTTAGGTTATTCTGAGCCCATATTTGCCAAGTTGATACTTTTGTAGTTTTGGCGCGAGAGTGGCTAATTGAAGCCTTCATGATATTGACTTCCACTGCTAGCTAGAAGGGTTCACTAGCTCGAAGAATGTCAGGTCACCAATAAAACCGCCAATCCCAGTTACAACTTTAACATGAGATCTCACTTTCGTCTTACCAGTCCAAACTATTGCACATTAAACAAAGAGAAACTCAGCTCTCACGCCGTTCCTAGTTACTTCCTACCTGAGCTGTTGTTCTTTTCTGTTCTTAATTTGAACCAATATGTTTTGCTCACCAGGCGCCATGCTTGAGATTAAAAATGCTAGAGCGCATACAGTTCAGACCATCCTGCTAGCTTTGTTGGTAAATGGCTCTCAAAAATTGGGCGCAGGCATCTTCACACTGTTTTAGTTTCTTAGCGTCTGTCTTTGACGTCTGATTTGTCCTCACAATGGGTTGTTCAAGAATAAATTCAGCACCATCTGAAAATATCAGCCGCGCAGTAAATTGGTGATCCCCATCGCTACTCTTATGAGTCGAGATTTCAGGTTCAGGAACCTCTGATACGTAGCAGGTTTTGCAAAGGCGTTTATGCGGATATTGCCAGATGAACGAAACCGTTCCACTTGATTCCAGAAACGCAGAATATATTGGGATATCTAGTGCAGTGGATAGGAATAACGCGGCAACAATCCAGGCAGCTGCTATCACAGCTAATCCAATCGCATCAGGAAGTGTGTCGAACATCAAATAGGAGACCACCAGAGCCAGTGATAGGGCAACAAGTCCAGCGCTCCATGGCATCCATGCTATTTGATATATCGCAATTAGTTTTTTTTTCATACGAGGATTTGTAATGAATGGGCAAACAGGTCCAAAAGTTGAGTTTAAGAACCCAAA